>JANLQI010000054.1:0-18790 GCA_031367705.1 Saprospiraceae bacterium
TAAAAACGATTCAATTTCCGTCTACTATACCTTGTCCGCAATTTAACGGTCTATAGTGAAACTTTATAAAGCATTTATTTGGAGTAATATCCCAATCGCCTTAGACGCAGCCGCTTGGACAGGCTTGACGTACAAGGCTTTATATATGGAAACCGATTGGGTGATGGTTTTTATCGCCTTCAGTTTCACGTGGTTGTTTTATACAAAAGATAGAATAGATACCTCGCCATCGGACATTATTAATAATCCAGAAAGAACGGCTTGGTATGCTCGGCAAACGATGATAAAACCCATCATGTGGATTGTGGTGGCGGAGTTGCTCATCTGTTTGTCAGAACGTTCATCCATTCTCATTCCTGCATTAATAGGCATCGTGCCTTGTCTGCTTTATACCAAACAATTGACTGTCAAGGGCTATACTTTTTCACTCAAAGCCTTACCGGGCATCAAACTGATATTGGTCTCTTTTCTTTGGGTTGTATTAACCGTTATTTTCCCAGTAGTTACCATAAAAACGGATTTGCCAAACGGCATTATCATACAACTTAGTCTTATGATAGGCTTTTTTGTGATGCTTCAAATTAATACCAATGATTTAAGAGACATTGAAGGCGACAAACAAGAACGCATAAAGTCATTTGCCGTTTTATTAGGTGATAAAATGGCGCGTATTTTAGGTGTTTTGTTGATTACTTTAGGCGTTTATTTTGGTTGGCATTTGTTTGAACGCATCCCGTTATTGGCTTTCAGCATTTTTCTTCTTTTGAGAACTTTTTTGTATCAAAAAGAGAAAGATATTTATTGGCAATTGCCGATTTCAGTGCAAGGTGTGTTGGCTTATTTGATTTTATGACCCCTCAGTATCGTATCAATTCTTCACTTACTTTTTTCTAAAAAACGCTATCTTTCGCCAAAAATAAGATATGAAACAAAGAATCGCTCAAATCTCTATAGTTGTCGATGACTACGACAAAGCCATTGCTTTTTATACTAAAAAATTGGGTTTTCAACTTTTAGAAGACACCGTTTTAAGTGAAACAAAACGCTGGGTACGTGTTGCACCACAAGGCTCAGATTCTTGTGGTTTGTTATTGGCAAAAGGAGTTGGCGAAGCGCAAATCAGTCGCATCGGTAACCAAACGGGCGGTCGTGTTTTTCTTTTTCTATACACCGACGACTTTTGGCGTGACTATCATGCGTATATAGAAAATGGTATTCGTTTCGTAAGAGAACCCAAGCAAGAAGAATATGGTATGGTCGCCGTTTTTGAAGACATTTATGGCAACCTCTGGGACTTAATAAGTGAAAAGTGAAAAGTGAAAAATGAAAAATGAAATGTGAAAAATGAAAAATAGGAGAATGACTAAGGCAATTTTGTATTCAATTCTTTTTTTGTGCTTTTGTTTTGAAGGACATACGCAAACTGCACAACCGATAGTAAGAGAGAGGGCTTTTACTTTTGGTGTTGGCGGTACGTGGCAAATACGCAAAGACAATCTTTTCAGCCCCTTGCAATATGAAGGGCTCGGCGGCGAACTTCATTTGGGCTACGAGGGCATCAGTGAACGCTGGTTTAAACAATTAGATGTTTGGGGTAACTTCAATAAAGGAAGGACTTATGTGACCAAAGGTTATAATTACTCAGCTTATTTGTTCAAAGGCGGTTTATCTTACGCTGCGATGCATCGTGTTATGCCTGACAATAAACATTTTTCCTGGTTTGTCGGCGGCTCAGTTTTCAGTGTTGGCAATGGGCAATATTATTTGGCAAATGTCAATAATATATTGAGTTATGACATTCCAACAGGTATTGCGGCAGCGACATATTTGCAAAAACCATTTCGTTTTTGGCGTAAAAACCTTGTGGCTTCTACACAATTGTCTTTACCGTTGGTGGCTTATAATTTAAGACCAACCTATATTGGTTTTTCAAATGAAGACTTTTTAAAAACGCAAACAGGTGTCGTTGCATTCCCAATACTACTATTATTCGATTGGCGTTGGTCGGTTGAGCTACCCCTCAGTAATCAGAACAAAATACGCCTAACTTATCGTTGGGAATACCTCGACGACAAGCAAAAAGGTCGTTTACAATCGGGTACGCAAACACTTTTGTTTCAAACGCTGTTCAATATGCCTTTTCGTTCATCTTCAAAAACACCTAAATCATGAATAAAAAGACTATTTTCAAGAAGCTAATACCCCCCTCAGTATTTTCACTCATTTTGCTGTTGACTTCGTGCGAAAGACTGTTCGTTGAACCCAATCCAGCGAATACACCTACGAGTAATTTCAATCATTTGTGGCAAACCATAAATGACAAATACACCTTTTTAGATTTTAAAAAAATCAATTGGGATTCTGTCAAAAACGTTTGGCAACCTCGTGTGAGTGACACGATGAACGATGGAACAGTCTTTCGTGTTTTGGACTCGATGCTTTATACTTTGAAGGATGGACACGTTAATTTATACGCCTCTTTTAATCTGTCTCGCAATTGGGAATGGTATCTCAATGCGCCTGATAATTACGACCCTTACCTCATAGAAAGGAATTATATGCGCGGTGTACAGAGATACACAGGTGCTTTGGTCAATAATTTTTTAGACTCAAACCGCATCGGTTATGTCCGTTATGGCAGTTTTTCAAGCAATATTTCTGATTTTGATATGGATGTCGTCATCAGCCGTTTCAAAGAAACCAAAGGCATTATCATTGATGTACGCAGCAATGGGGGTGGGGCAATAGACAATATTGATAAACTTGTTTCGCGTTTTACGAAAACTAAAGTCTTGGTGTGGCGTGAGTCAGAGAAAAGCGGCACAGGTAAAAATGATTTTAGTACGACTAAGGAAAAATACATTGAATCCGCTGGTTTGGCACAATACACCAAGCCTGTCATCATTTTGACGAACAGACGTTGCTATTCAGCCACTACTTTTTTTGTTGCGGCTATGCTGGCGTTACCCAATGTCAAGGTGATTGGCGACCAAACTGGTGGCGGCGGCGGTGCGCCTTCTTCGACACAATTGCCCAATGGATGGGTGTTGCGTTATTCTGCAACAAGGACGTTGATGCCAGATGGTTTTAATATCGAAAATGGTACGCCGCCAACCATAAAACAGGATATGTTGAAAACGGACAGTGACAAAGGTTTTGATAGTATTCTTGAACGAGCATTAAAAGAATTGAAGTAAAAACGGGATTTATGGTGCCCTTTTTTTATCTTCGATACAATTTGAAGTATCATTCTAAATATATTCATCAAAAAATTTTAAAAATGAAATTAGGTGCCTTTTCAATAAGTCTAAGTGTCAAGGACATAAAGGCTTCAAAACAATTTTATGAAAACCTTGGATTTCAAGTTTTTACAGGAGACATTGAGAGAAATTATCTCATCATGAAAAATGGAAATGCGCTCATCGGACTGTTTCAAGGCATGTTTCCGAATAATATTTTAACTTTTAATCCAGGTTGGGATGAAAATGCTCAACTTATGGAGTCGTTTGATGACGTTAGAAACATTCAAAAACAACTTAAAAGTAAAGGCGTAAAATTTGACTCAGAAGCAGATGAAAGTACAACTGGTCCTGCCAGTTTTATGATAACTGACCCTGACGGTAATGTTGTTTTGTTAGACCAACACGTTTAAGAAATGATGAATTATAAATGATGAATGATGAATTTGTACCGAATACTCGGGACTGATTTTCAACGGCTTTATAAACTAAAGTTTGGCAATTTATTTTTTCATTATTCCTTAGGACTAATCGGACTTGGTTTTAAATTGCACCCCTCAGTATAGTTTATACTCGATAGAAAAAAGTTTGCCTAAAAGTCAGCTTTATAAATGATTGTAAAACAACGTTTTATATTTTCATTTTACTCTTTTCATTTTTCATTCATGATAAATTGACCCCCTCAGTATAATTTAGTTTCGAGATACTTTATCGCTATTTTGAAGACTAATACAACCAAATTATTGTAAAAAATAACCAACATGGATAAACGAGCATTTTTAAAAACATTGACAGGAACAGCCGTTTCCTTGACCATTCTTGATAATCTCCTTGCAAATGTGATGGATACAACGCCCAATGCCTTAGCACAAGACGAAACCTTTTGGGCTGAAATTAGAAAAGGCTTTCGCTTGAAACCTGATTACATCAATCTTGAAAATGGCTATTATTTGATGCAATCTCAAGAGGTATTGGAGGGTTTTATCAAAAATGTGAGAGACATCAACTACGAAGCCTCCTATTATATGCGCACCCGTCAGTTTGATGAAAAAGCAACAGCGAGTCGTCAATTAGCCGATATCTTGGGTTGTAGCGATAAAGAGTTGATAATCACACGTAACACAACCGAGTCGCTTGATATGGTCATCGCTGGAAAAGACTGGAAAGTAGGCGACGAAGCGATTATGGCGGCACAAGACTATGGCGCAATGCTCGATATGTTTAAGCTGCAAGCCAAGCGTTATGGCATGGTCAATAAAGTCCTTTCGTTGCCAAACGACCCAAAATCAGACGATGAAATTGTCACTATGTATGAAAATGCGATAACTGATAAAACCAAATTATTGCTCGTCAGTCACATGGTGAACATCACAGGTCAGATTTTGCCGATTAAAAAGATTTGCGATATGGCGCATCGCAAAGGCGTTGAAGTGATGGTGGATGGCGCACATGCTTTTGCGCATATTAACTTCAAAATCAATGATTTAGGTTGCGATTATTACGGTAGTAGTTTACACAAATGGTTGGGTTGTCCGTTAGGTGCTGGACTTTTATACGTCAAAAAGGATAAAATCGAAAAGTTGTGGCAACTCTTTGGCGACATGGGTTACAAAGACGATGATATTCGAAAACTCAATCACACAGGTACACATCCTGTTCATACCGATTTGAGCATCAAAAACGCCATCGCTTTTCATAATAAAATCGGCATTGAACGCAAAGAAGCTCGTTTACGTTATCTTCAAAACTATTGGACAGATAAAGTGCGCAACGTTCCTCACATCATCGTGAATACTCCAACAGACAAAACACGTTCCTGTGGTATTGCAAATGTTGGAATTGACACCATGAAACCCGCTGATTTAGTCAAAACGCTTTTTGATAAATATAAAATTTGGACAGTTGCTATTGATTATGCCAATGTCCACGGTGCACGCATTACGCCGCATGTTTATACTTCGATTGGTGAATTAGATGCCTTTGTGATGGCATTGAAGGAAATTGCGAAAGGTTAATTTTGACCACTGATTTGACTGATGCGACTGATTTACGCTGATTTTTGTTAGAAAAGAAATCAGAGAAAATCAGTCGCATCAGTAAAATCTGCGTTCTAAAAATAATAATCATGATAG
Organism: Saprospiraceae bacterium; assembly: GCA_031367705.1. Taxonomy (GTDB): domain Bacteria; phylum Bacteroidota; class Bacteroidia; order Chitinophagales; family Saprospiraceae; genus JAAFJT01. The sequence goes on from JANLQI010000054.1 coordinate 5,372, forward strand.
CCAAAACACCCAAGCCGCCTTACTACGCGGTCATATTTACGAACCTACGTACTGAGGGGGATAACGGCTACGCCGAAACAGCCGATAGAATGGTTGAACTTGCTGAAACAATGCCTGGGTTTCTCGGTGTTGAATCTGCACGCAATGAAGTCGGTATTACGGTCTCATATTGGGCTGATTTAGAAGCGATTCGCAACTGGAAATATCAAATGGAACACGTCGTCGCACGAGACAAAGGCAGAGAGTTTTGGTATCAGTCTTTCAAAACTCGTATCTGTTTGGTGGAAAGAGATTATGGTTTTGAAAAAGGGTAATTTTTTGACCACTGATCAGACTGATGCGACTGGTTTTCTCTGATTTTGTTAGAATAGAAATCAGTGTATATCAGTCGCATCAGTCAAATCAGTGGTCAAAAAAAAAATCAACCCTTAAGCCATTTCTTCATATTGGCATAATCCAAAAAGTAAATCACCTTCAATGTCAAGCTGTTGGTTTGCGGCGTTCTAAAAGTTTTGCCGAAATTCATCACATAATTCTCGTCTTGGATACTTTCCAAACCATTTTCAAATTTAGAAATATTGTTTTTCCAAATCACATTGACAAAGCTGCCAGGGGCAAATTGCCAAGTATAAATCATGTCCACATTGAAAAAATTGATGTTGCGGTCTTGATTGATGTTCCAATCTTTATGTGTAACCGTGCCGTTGTCATTGAGTTTATAAAATTCATGATACACCACATTCGACCAATAGTGACGCGCCCTAAATGTCAAATTTGACTTAGCCGTAAAAGCCAATTTCATTGAGACCGTACTTTCCAAAGTCTTTCTGTCACGTCTGCCAAAAATAGCATCATTGTCCGTTTGAGTTGCATAACCCAAATCGTCTTTTTCCTTGGAAAAATGAGAAAACAGTGAAAAACTAAGGTGATCATTGATGCGATACCGCGGTTCGATGATAATACGCCAGCGTGAATGGTTCTCAAAAATCCGTTTACCGAAACTGATGTGCGAATACCAATACAGTTTTTTGCGCTGGTCAGAACCAAAATTTGTACCCGTTACGTATATCGGCATCCGTTCAAATTGTTTGCCTTCAGCACGAGGTTCAAAGAAATCGTAAGTCTTTGAAGGTTGTGCATAATGCCACAAATTCGCCCACCATTGATTCTTAAAACGTCCCCAAAAGCCTGTTTCGATGCCCCAATCCATATAACGCCCAGTGCTGTATTGCAAATTGTGATTCAAATTGAACCAGGCTTCAGCATTTTGAAACACCTTTTTTTGCTCCACTTGTTGATAATAGAAATTGACATTGTGATTAATGAAGTTATTGCCATTAAAAATGCCTAAATCATTAGGGTCCCATTTATTGTCTTGAATCTCTTGCGCCACACGCCATTGCCAAGTGCCACTGACTTTGCGAACACCCCAATTCGTTGTAAATCCACGATTTACGTCTGCGTTATTTTCAAATATTTGACTCAAACGACCACCTGCTTGCACTTCGTATTTGTTTTTCTTATCTCTTAAACGCGTGAAAAACGAAGAAACATTCGCATCGCGCTCACCACCATCACGTAGGGTAGCGGTATTGGTGAAACTGATTTCAGAGTTGTTTTTCAAGGCTTGGCTTAAGACAAAAACGTTGTAATTTGTCAAAGCTGACGTTTGCACCCGCCGTATCGCTCCTGTCTTTGTATTTTCTATTTCGGCATACATCGGTGCAGTAACGGCATTTAGAAAACCAACACCCAGATTACCTTTCGTTCTGCCCGATACTTTTGTTGCGTTATACAATTGAGTTTCCGACGGATTGCTCTTAATTATCTCATTATCAGTGGTTTGTACATTATAATAACCATTGGGTTGTCCTCCAATACGTCTTGAATAAAAAATATCGCCTTTACCAAAAATTTCTGACCCCTCAGTAAAAAAGGGTCTATTTTCATTAAATTGGACTTCAAAAGGGCTCAAATTCAGAACCTTATTATCAGACTGAACTTGTCCAAAATTTGGAATCAAAGTCATGTCCAAAGTAAAACTTTGATTAATGCCATATTTCAAATCCAAACCACCTGTCAATTGTTTTTGGTTGCCATAATTCGTAAAATTACCATCTTTGTCAAACGACGGAGAACGTTGCAAACCTGCCGCTAAATAAGGCGAAAATTGCAAACGCAAAGGCGGTTTGATGTTTTCCAAACCCGTCAACGAGGCATATTGAATCACCGTTCCATCAATTTTAGGGTCATAACCTGCCCATGAATCTTCTTGTGCAGTTCGATTGATGCCTCGGGCTATTTGCAAACCCCAAGTTTGATCAGGTTTTTCAGCAAAACGCAAAGCAGAGAAAGGAATTTTCATCTCAACAACCCAACCATCCTTTTGTATGGATATTTCGCTTTCCCAAACCGCATCCCAACTAAAATCTGAATCACTGCCATTTGAAATCCGAGAATCGAATTGAGCACCTGCGGCAGTTACACCGAAGCGAAAAGCATTTTGGTCATCGTTATAAGTATCAAAACCGACATTTATCAAGTCTGATGCGATACCTAAATTATCTCTTGCTGCCAATTCACGACGAATTTTACTTGGTTCAGGGTCATACATATAACCTAAAATATAAACAGCGATGTCATCATAAGCAATTTTGAATTCAGTTTTAAAGGGTGATTTCTTATAAGGTTGCGGGCGGTGCATGACAAAATCATCGGCAATAGGCAAGCCTTTCCAGCACTCATCGTTGGGTTGTCCGTCAATTTTTGGTGGCTTTATTATCCTTGTCGCTTTGAGCGATGGCTTTGGGTTTTTAATATATTTTGCTGTATCAGTTGTTGCATTATTGAGTGTTTGAGCTGAAATTTTACCCATTGAAAATAGCAATAAAAAAGCAAATATACTGAGGGGTATAAAAAATGTTGATTTTTGATTGCAAAGCAAATATTTCATAACGGTTTGATTTTGAATGTTTTAAAATAAGTTGTTTTTGTAAAAAGTGATTTTTATTGCAAATGAATTGCCTTATTCATTTTTAGCAATTTGCAAAAATGAATTGTTGAAAGAAAAATAATAATGACCAAATGGAACTCCTCGATTTAGATTTTGGGTTAGTTAAAACCCAAAATCTAATGCCCAAAATCTAAAAAATACTGAGGGGGGGCTGCAAATAATTTTTTCATGTTTTTAATAGCAAAGACTCTTTCACGACTAATTAAGTTACAGTTTGTATGGCAGAAAGTCGGAAGTAAAGAAGGTTTCAAAGTGTACAATGAAAGACAGAAATAGTTTTTAGATAGTTGCACCATTACGAAAAAAATCGTAGTTATAAGTCTGAAAAAAGGGATTCATTTTTTAAATATTAGAATCCCTTTTTTAGACCATTCTGCAGTGGTCAAAAAATTTAGTCATTATTTAAAGATGTTGCTTAAGAGCCATTAATTGTCAATCCAGAATCGGAACTATCACTCAATGTCCCATTAAAAGCGATAGAAAAGTGTCCTTTACTGCGTGAACGACGGACAAAATCCTTTTTTATCTGTTCGAAATTGGCTTTATCAACTTTTTTACCATTGATATTCAAATGATTTTCAGAAAAAGCGAGATTGGTTTGTGTATTCATTCTAACATAACCTTTAGTCACTAAATCCTTAAAAAACTGTTGAATAGCGTCCTCTTCAATGTCGCCACTACTGCTACTGTTACTCCTATTGTTGTTAGTATTAGAATTGGTATTATACGAATTAGGTACTGTGAAATTCATAGTGACTGAGCCTTGTAATTTCTGTCTCCGGCTTTGCTCATAAAGGCGTAAATACTTGCGATGCACATTGTCATTTTTGAACGCATGGTCATTGAAAACCAATTCATTAGCGGTCAAAACAAGTCCAATAGATTCCCCTTTTTTGATATAACCATCATTCAATAATTCACTTTGAATGACATTCCTCCAATCGCCTGTTGTTGACCAACCATTGCCAAAATTGTTATTTGAGTTGTTATTTGAGTTGTTATAATTGTATGAATTATTGTCATCACACACACCATTTTCCCAAGCCCTTTTGATGCTTTTGAAAGCAGCTTTGGCTTCGCTTTCACTCAAACCTTTCTTCAAATCCACTAAAACTTTGTCAATTTGTGCCGTTAATTTTTTCCTAAAATCGGTATTGGTTTGACAATCACAATCGCTAATTTCTTCTTTCAAGTCGTTCATTTCTTCTTTTAGGTCTTCAAAGGCACTAATATTAGTTGCCATATTATCTGCTCGTGTACCTCTGCCTTGAATGGTTGTTGCACCCGCATAACCACCTGTTGTAAAATAGGCTATACGTTTTCCATTTCTATCAAACGTTTCATTTATGGTTACTCCCATATTGTTCATGGTAGTTACTTGCTTGCTGCCGTCTCGTTGCGTTGTCGTGATTCTTTGTACGATATTGCCTTCATTCGTTGGGTGCTCAATAACCGTTTGGCTACGGTCGTATTTGTCCACCACCAATTTGCCATCGCTTTCGCTGAAAACGGGCATCGAAATAGGGTTTGGTGACTGCGGTATATCTGGGTTAGGTATTATAACTGCTTGATTATCATCGTTATACTGAGGGAATACCGAAGAACGCATGATGATTCTATTGATAAAATTTGCGTGGTTTTTAATTTCACTCGCCTTAATATCTGAGCCATTGATGCTCAAAGATACCACTGCATGTTCTTTAACGGTCAATTTTGCTTGAAACATATTGTCGGCATAGTTATAATTGCCTTCCGTCACTTCTTTACCGACAGGGAACGAATCCAATACGCCTTTGACCTTAAACTTTAAGTAATCCATTGTCTCAAAGACTTCAAAAGGCATATTTTCAGGGTTGTTATTGCTTTCAACCAAAGTTGAAACGTCATTCAGTGCCTTCAATTCCGCATTGAAATTGTTGTTCCAACTATTGCCGCCGAATGACAAGGCGACCATCAGAACAAGTAATAAACACGTGGCGATTAGTTTTTCCATAACATTCGTTTTATTATGTGGTTGTTTAAGAATACGTCGCACTCTAAATAACAATTGATTTTTGCGCTGTCCCGCAAATGCCATCGCCATTTGTGGCGAACCATAATAAGCCATTTCTTGCACACTCACAAGGGCTTTTGCATACGTCATGGAGTTACCGCAAAGTGCAATCGCTACATCGTCGCAACTGTTTTCACGCTCGGTACGGATATTTGCTGAAATCCACCACACAGCAGGGTGGAAGTAGAACAAGGCTTCAATGACGGATTGAATGATGTTAAAAATATAATCGTTTCGCAAAACATGAGCGATTTCATGCGCCAATATAGCCTCCACTTCTTGCGTATTCAGTTTGTTTATTGCCCCAATCGGGAACAAAATCATCGGTTTCAGATGTCCAACCACCAAAGGAGAGCGCACCAAAGCGGACTCAACGAGTTCCATGCCGCGTTTCACACCCGCTTTTTCACCTAATTTTTCCACCACATCAAGCCAATATTCATCAGCTGGAAAGTTCAAACGACTACGCAAATAATACACGTAACTTATGCCGCCCAACAGCTTCAAAATAAACAGAGAAACGCCCATAACCCAAATGGTGACAATGAGATATATATTGCGATTGAAATACATCCGTAAGCCTTCCATACTGAGGGTTTCGGATTGACTATTGTTTATTGCTGATTGATTATTGGCGATGAACGTTGTGGCATTTGTAGTTGCTTCTATGTTTTCAGGCACAAAAATCGTTTGACCGACTTCTTTACTGAAATCATAATATAAGCAAAACGTCACAACAGCGGCTATCAAAACCCCCAACAAAGCGGCGTTGTGAATCCAGTAACGCAATTGCGGCGACTTCTTCCGAACCACAAGGGCAGCAATGCCCGAAACAATAGCAATAGCCGTTGCTTGCCAAAGCGAATGAATGACCATCCAGCCAATAGCGTAATTGAGATTTTGTGTAAAACAGATGAATAGTGGTTGCATGATTGGTTGATTTGGTTATTTATTTAATCCTCTAATTTTCATATTTAAATATTCGTCAAGGTCGAGGTCTTTATAACTTTTTGCTTGCATATTTTGAATATACTGAGGGGTCAGTCCGTGAATTTTCATATTGACAGCGTTGCTTAAATCAACGTTTTTGAAACCGATGTCTTGAAATCCCTTGATAAAATCGCCCGTAACACCATGAATTTTCATTTCGACTAACTTATTGGAACTAATGTCTTTGTAACCGATTTTTTCAAATCCTTGTACCATCGCAGGTGTCACACCATGTATTTTAAACTCTACCAATTTACTGATAGGCATATTTTTATAGCCAATATCTTCAAAACCCTTGACAAATGCAGCATCTGCACCGTGTATTTTTAACTCCACAATTTTACTTGCAGACATATCTGCATAGCCCATTTTGTTCATATTATTGACGAAATCAGCCGTTACACCATGAATTTTAAACTCAATCGCCTTTTGAATACTCAAATTTTTGAAACCCATATCTTTATATGAATTGACAAAATTGGCATCAATGCCGTGTATTTTTGCTTCTACATAACGTTCAGGCGACAATTTGCCAAACAAACCCGTGAGCAAATTGATATAGTCAGCATCAACACCATGGATAGAGTAGTTTGTCAAGTCTTCACCTGTCGGATTTGTACCTGTAGTTTTAAATTTCGCAACATCCATTTTGTCGAGACCATGAATTTTCGCCTCTACAATGTCCTGATGGCTCAATTCACGCTCTGTTGCAGTTTGCATTTTTTTGATGAAAGCACCATCCACACCATGTATTTTAAACTCGATAACATCTTGTAAACTTGGTTTTTTGTAGCCAGAAGCGGCTAAATCCTTCAAATAATCACCGTTTATGCCGTGTATTTTAGCTTCTACAATTTGGTCAGTCGGCACATCAATATAACCTGCTTCGTTTAAATCCTTTTTGTATTTGGCATCAATGCCATGAATTTTTAGCTCAACAACTTTGTTCAAAGACAAGTCTTGTTTGTTAAAAGTTGCGAAGTAGCTCGTTAAAACTTCTTTGTTCAAACCATGAATCGCTAAGTCTTGTAGTTCCGATTTTGTGATGTCTTTATAGCCATTTTGCTTCAAAAAAGCGATATAATCACGGTTGATATTGCTCATAAAAAACTGCAACATCATTGACTCTTTTACTCCGCCAATATTTTCTTTCTCAAGAAAAGCTTTAAAACCAGCATTTTCTGTAAACGAATATTTGCCATAACCTTCGTCTCCTTCAAATTTGCCTTTGAAAGCCATCGTACCCGCTTCGCGTGTCAATGTAAAATCGGATTCAGTGGTTGGCAGTGCTGAAAACTCGCTTTTTTTGAATGTATGGGTGCTGTTCCAATTAGAAGTTCCCGTTTTTGTTTGAAAAGATACTTCCACATCGTCACCGTTTATAGAGGCGTTCCAATAGCCGTTCATACTGAGGGGGGCATCATCGGATTCCAAAAAGCTGGTTTTATCAAAAAGATTGGGTAGCAATTCCTTCGGTCCACCATAAGATATAAAAACCATTCCAATCACTATCAGACACGTTGCTATTAATTTTTCCATGACATTCGTTTTGTTATTTGATTGATTTAGAATGCGTTGCACCCGCATCAAAAGGTGATTTTTGCGCTGTCCTGCAAAACCCATCGCAAACGTTGCGGAGTAATATTGCATCTCTTGAACCGCAACAAGCGATTTGGCATAAGCCATAGAATTGCCGCACAACTGAATCGCGACATCGTCGCAACAGTTTTCACGCTCTGCGCGGATATTTGCAGAAATCCACCAAACTGCTGGATTGAAATACAACAAGGCTTCGATGACGGATTGAATGATGTTAAAAACATAATCGTGGCGCATAACGTGAGCGATTTCATGCGCTAAAATGGCTTCAACTTCTTGTGGATTCAGTCTGTTAATTGCCCCAATTGGGAATAAAATCATCGGTTTCAAATATCCAACGACGACAGGCGAGCGCACCAAAGCAGATTCGACAAGTGCAATTTCCTTTTGAATATTGACCCTTTTTGAAAGATTTTCCACCATTTCAAACCAGTATTCATCAACGGGAAAGTTGTGTTGATTTCTTAAATAATAGACATAACTGATGCCGCCCAATAATTTCAAAATAAACAAACCAACGCCGAGAAGCCAAATCAACACAACAAAGTAAATATTGGCATCAAAATATGCTTTCATGCCTGCTATACTGAGTGGGGCAGGTGTTGCCTCTTTTTCAGCAACAATGGGTTGAAGTTCGCCAGCTTCTATTGTAATTTTTAAAGATTCGGGTGTTTCGAATGAGAACTTAGTCGTCGGTTTAGAGATAGGCGCAGGTGTTGCTATTTTTGCAATAGACTCTTGTTTATTAGCCGTGCCTTTACTGTTAAAATAAAAACTAAACGTTACGATTGCAGCCAAAAGCACACCATATAGTGCGAAATTATGAACAAGGTAACGTGTTTGCGCCGTTTTTTTACGCAAGGCAATCATTACAAGACCCGACAAAATAGCAATCACAGTGGCTTGCCAAAACGAATGAATGACCGTCCAGCCCATCGCATATTGAAATTCTTGTGAGAAAAGAGAGAATAGGTTTTCCATAACATTGGATTTTTCTTAGAAATGAATATTCATATTGCCATCGGTTTCAAAGCTTTCATCAGTTAGTTTTTCAACTGTACCTTTAAAGAAAAATGAAAAATCACTGCTTAATGTCTTGCCTAATTGGGCTTCAATTCCTTTTTTATATTTTTCAAATTGTGCGGCTTCGAGTGTTTTGCCATTGACAACTAAAAGGTTGTTTTCCATGAAAATAGAGCATTTTTCACCTTTTGACATCAAGCCGTCTTTGGTCAATTCATTGAAAAACCATGAAAATACTTTTTTGTGGCGTTTTTCCATTTCATGACCAATAACGCTCATTTTGTCGCCAATTTTGCTCATTTCCATGCCGATACTGCTCATTTGATTGCCGATGTCACCCATTTGGTTACCAATTTTGCCCATATCGTTACCGATTTTACTCATTTCAGCACTGATTTTTTGGGAATCGCCACCGCTTTTCATTTCACGTTCTTTGTCTTTCATCAACTTTTCAAGCGGCTTCATGAGTTTCTCTTGTTCTTTCATTTGTAGCTCAAATGGCTTCATTTGTTTTTCCAATTCACGCATTTGGATTTCATAAACTTTCATTTGAGCATCTAAATCAATAGAATCTGTGGTGTTTTCGATTTTTACTGGGGGGGTCGTTTGGGCTTCTTTTTTTTGAAAAGCGAAAGACAAACCGACGATTAAGCATAAAGCAATAACGAGATACTTTTTCATGACATTAGTTTTTGATAATTTTAAAAATAGATTTTTAAAAAATGATGGTGCAAAGCGATTGGATGTTTACTTGTTTTGTTCAATTTCATTGATAAGCGCTTTAATCTTTTCTAAATCCGCCTGACTCGTAGAGCCATTACCCAAGGCACGCAGCACGAGCGAAGAAGCAGAACCACGAAATGCGGCATCCACAAAACCTTTCAGCAAGCGTTCTTGCATTTGTTCTTCAGGAATGGCGGGGGAGTAGATGTGGCTGCGTTCGATGATGTCGCGTGTCAAAATACCTTTGTCAAGCATGAGTTGCATGAATTTTAAGGTTGTCGTATAGCCGATTTCTTTTTCGGGTTGCTGCGCATTCAGCGTTTCATTGACAAAACGAACTGTCTGTGCGCCGTTTTGCCAGAGAACTTGTAGGATTGCAAGTTCCGAGTCAGTTGGTACAGGTGTTATTTTTCCGTTCATTATTACAGTTTTATTTAAGAAATGATGAATTATAAATGATAAATGATGAATTTGTTAAACGTTCACTTTCAATGGTTTATCAAAAATTAATTCAATAAAATTTTTATTAAGTATTCTTTATTTTTTTAAAGTACAATAGTTATTAATGATTAATGACATGATTGATAGTCAACGTTTTACGTTCATTCATCGTTCATCATTCATCATTAATTACGATATTTTTCGTAGAGATGATTCTTAAAAAAGGGGTTGTTTTTTGACCCCTCAGTAATTATAGGCACAAAGCTATACGAAGTTATTCGTAAGTGCAAACTTTTGCTACGTTTTTTTTCGTAGGTGTTCGATTTTTTTTATTTTTGATGTTTTTATACCGCTTCAAAACGATAATTCGGCAAAAAATACCGCAAAGGCTATCAAGAAAGTGCATCAAAACGCTAACTTTCAGCCTTTAGACAATTTAACTATTCATCTTAATCAAATTAATCAATCAATGAAAAAAGTATCTACGCTCTTTTGGGTGTGCTTTTGTGCGTTTTTATGTCTTCATACTGAGGGGGTCGCGCAAAACCAATCTGTGGCAAAAAGTTCAAGTAATCCTATTTTAAAAGATTTGAAATGGCGCAATGTCGGCCCGTATCGCGGTGGAAGAAGTTTGGCAGTTGCGGGTCATGCTGACCAACCTTTGACGTATTACTTCGGTGCCGTCGGTGGTGGTATTTGGAAAACAACAGACGGAGGTATGAAATGGAATCCGATTTCAGATTCAACTTTCAACAGTTCGAGCGTTGGCTCAATGTGTGTCGCGCCTTCTGACCCCAATACCATTTATGTCGGTATGGGTGAGACTGAGATTCGGGGTAATATATCTTTTGGAGATGGTGTTTATAAGTCAACAGACGCGGGTAAGACTTGGAAACATTTGGGTCTCAAAAAGTCGTGGGGCATTGGTCGAATAACCGTGAATCCAAAAGATGCGAATATCGTTTATGTTGCAGCCCTCGGAAACCCTTACGGACGTGTTGACAAGCCGATGGATTCAGAGGATAGAGGTGTTTTTCGTACAACAGATGGTGGCACGACTTGGCAAAAAGTCCTTGCGCCAACGAATAATAAGACAGGGGCGATTGATGTGGTTATTGACCCCACAAATCCGTCTATTATATATGCCTCACTTTGGGAATGTTATCGCAACAATTACCAAATGTCGAGTGGTGGCGAAGGTTCGGGCATGTATAAATCAACCGATGGCGGTTCGACTTGGACGAATATTTCTAAGAAACCGGGCTTACCTGTTGGTATGTTGGGTAAAATTGAGTTTGCTGTCTCGTATTTTGATGGCAACCGCGTTTGGGCGATGGTTGAAAACAAAAACGGTGGTATTTTCAAAAGTGACGACGGTGGCGAAACTTGGACGCAAGTGAATACAGATAAAAACCTGCGCCAACGTCCTTGGTATTTCTCAGAAATTGCAGCAGACCCAGGCAATCACGATGGTTTGTATGTCCTCAATGTTGGTTTTTGGTACACAGGCGATGCTGGTAAAACGTCACGTAATATCCGTCCTGGGCATGGTGATTGTCACGATATTTGGATTAACCCAAAAAATCCAAACAACTTTATTTTGGGTGATGATGGTGGTGCGGAAGTGACTTATACGCAAGGACAGACTTTTACGGAATTGGATTTACCAACGTCTCAATTCTATCATATTTCGTTAGACAACGATTTTCCTTACCATTTATATGGCGCTCAACAGGATAATTCCTCGATTCGGATTCAGTCTCGTAATACCGATGGTTTTACGATTAATCGTCAGAATTGGGAAGTGATGACAGGTGGTGAATCTGGTTATGTAGTTTCTGACCCGACCAATTCAGACATCGTTTATGGCGGCAATTATATGGGTGAATTGGAGAAATTGAACGTTAAAAACGGTCAAAACCAAAGCATTTCTGCGAATCCTGTCATTTATTTGGGTGCGGGTGCGAATGAAATGAAGTACCGTTTTCAATGGACTTTCCCTGTTGTGTTTAGTCCGCATGACCCAAAAGTGTTGTATTGTACGTCTCAATTTGTCCATAAAACAACCAATGGTGGTCACTCTTGGGATTTGATTAGTCCTGATTTGACACGTAATGACCCTAAAACCACGGGTTCTTCGGGCGGTTTGATTACGGCTGATAACACAGGTGCAGAGACGTTTGCGACCATTTTTACTTTTGAAGAATCACCTGTTCAAAAAGGTTTGATGTGGGCAGGAACGGACGATGGTTATTTGCATATTTCAAAAGATGCGGGTAAGAATTGGACAAAATTAAGCGTTTCAGGTTTGCCTGATTGGGCTTTAATGAGCATTATTGAACCTTCAAAATATGATGCAGGAACGGCTTATTTGGCTGCAAATCGCTACAAACTCGATGATGCAAAGCCTTATTTGTTCAAAACAAAGGACTTTGGTAAGACTTGGACTAAAATTACTGAGGGGTTGCCCGACAACGCTTATTGCCGTGTGATTCGTGAAGACCCGAACTATAAAGGTTTGTTGTTTGCGGGTACTGAAATAGGTATTTATGTGTCTTTCAATGACGGTGGTAGTTGGCAGCCTTTGCAAGGCAATTTGCCGATTTCTCCTATTCACGATTTGCAAATTCATAAGACAGAACGTGACCTTTGTGTAGCGACGCATGGTCGTGCATTTTGGATTATGGACAATTTAGAGCCTGTTTATGCTTTGATGAAAGACCCCTCAGTATTGAGCAAAAAAGCGGCATTAATGAAGCCTGAAGATGCTTGGCGTGTCGGTGGTGGCGGTTTTTCAAACCCTGATTTGCAAGCAGGTGAGAATGCGCCTAATGCCGTTTTAGTCAATTATTTTTTCAAAGAAAAGCCGAAAGAGGAAGTACAATTGCGCTTTATTTCTGCCGATGGTGATTCGATCATCACGTATTCGAGTACAAAAGACAAAAAAGGTAAGGCATTAGAGATTAAAAAAGATTTTTATCAAAAAGAATCCATTAATCGCCCGGGTGTGGCTGCGGCGGATGCGGGTTTGAACACTTTCCTTTGGGATATGCGTTTGGCTGATGCGATTGACACCGACCCACCTGCGTTGTTGTGGAGTGGGAGCGTGGTAGGTCCGAAAGTACCCCCAGGAAAGTATTTTGTTGAAATGCTTGTTGGCAACGAAGTGATTGGAAAACAAGACTTTATGATTCGCAAAGACCCGCGTGTGGAGGCAACGGATGCTGAACTTGTAGAAAGCGCAAAGTTTCAAATAAAAGTGCGTGATAAATTGAGCGAAACGCATAAAACCGTCAATGATTTACGTGCCACACGTAAGCAAATCAACGATTATATGGCAAGTATTACGGATTCGACGTTTAAAAGAGAAATCGAAAAAGTATCAAAACCGATGCTTGATAGTTTGCAACAAATTGAAGATGAGTTGATTCAACACAAAGCCAAAGCATTTCAAGATTTATTGGCTTTGCCTATAAAATTGAATAATAAATTGGCGAATTTGGCTGCTGCGGCTTCTCAATCTGATGCCAAACCAACGGCTTCGGTTTTTGAATCTGAAAAAGACATCGTGCCGAAT
>JANLQI010000060.1:0-2443 GCA_031367705.1 Saprospiraceae bacterium
GGCGAGGTTTGAAACCTCGCCGACGTTTATTTTTTCAAACCGACTTAATACACCTAAGTATTTGATTTTCAAATTTTTAGGAAAATATCCATGCGACAATTCACCTGCCAAATTAGGCGTATTTTCAAGGTCAGGAATCCAACATACATCAAATTTTTTAATGAAAAAATGATTGATAACATTCACAATGGGTTGAAAAAAACGGACAGGAATTAAGATATTTACCTGATGCGTCATAAAAATCGAATGGATTTTTCGATTGTAAAAGCCAAAGCGATTGTCTGAAATCACGACATCAACTGCTGTTGTTTTCAAAAACTTTTTCAACCAATAATGCTCTCCTATTGCCCCCCTCAGTATCTTTGGCATTTGAAACGCCATAGACAACATCATCGAGCGAAACGGATAGCGGATATTGTAGGCGGGCAGTTTGTGAATCGTCAAATCGGGATATTCTCGTTTCAGCAAATCATAAGCCGCACCGTCCGATGCCAAAATGACTTCCGCCCCTTGTCGGCGAAGTTCATCAATAATCGGCATACAACGTGTGGCATGACCTAAGCCCCAATTCAAGGGTGCGACGAGTATTTTTTTAGGTAGTGTCAAGTTTTGTTAAAATGATTGAGCAAAAAAAGCGTTTAATATTTTTCACAATCTTAGGGATATTTTAAGTTTTCCTTCGATTTAATTCATAAAAAATAAAATTCAATGAAAAAAATAGTCTTTGGTTTTCTTCTTCTTGCCCTTGTTGCGGTGTCTTCAAGCGGCTGCGGTATGTTTAAAAAGAGCTGTAATTGTCCTCATTTTGAAGCGAAAAAATAGTCGTTTGATGGCTGATTTGTTCGTTTTTCTTTCTAAAAACCGTTATATTTGTTAAAAAATAATGAAATGAAAATTCAGGACATCATCTATATCAGTCAAGAAGTACAGTTTGGAACGCCTGTATTTAAAGGTACACGCGTACCGGTTGAATATTTATTTGATTTTTTGGAAGATGGGCTTCCGATTACTCAATTTTTAGAAGAATTCCCTTCTGTTCAGCATGAACAAGTGATTCAATTGCTTGAAATGACCAATAGATTGCACAAATCACCTAAAATATTTGACATCTATGAGAGTATTGCTTGATGAAAACGTAACCAAACTTTTGAAAAAAGACCTTGAAGATGAACATGAGGTCTTTACTGTTAGAGAAAAAAGATGGAATGCTTTTACAAACGGAGAGTTATTAAAAAAAATGATTGAAGAAGGTTTCGACGTTTTAATAACCTTTGATGGTAATTTGTCTAAACAACAAAATTTTCAAAAATATCCTATTCCTGTCATCATTTTATCGGCTTATAGAAGCTATTATGCCCGTATTCTTCCATTAATTCCTCATTTAAAGGCTTTGCTACGTACCCAATTGCCGAATGGTGCGACCATCATTTCAGAAAAATATATCTAATCCTTTTAACTACTTAGTTGATTTATGAACTCATTCAAACCCGACTACACCCTTCTTGACCAATTCATCGAACAAGCCCTTTGGGAAGACGTACATGAAGGCGATGTCACCGCACTCGCTACAATTCCTGCGGACAAACGTGACAAAGCCGTTTTGAAAGTCAAAGCAAACGGCATTTTGGCAGGTATCGAGCTGGCGCAACTGATTTTCAAAAAATGCGACCCCTCAGTAAAAATGACCATTTTCAAGCAAGATGGTGATAAAATGGCTGTTGGCGACATCGCTTTTGAAGTCGAATGTGGTACACAAGCCCTTTTGAAAGCCGAGCGTTTGGTCTTAAATACGATGCAACGCATGAGTGGTATTGCGACTATGAGCCGTACTTATGCCGATGCCGTAGCAGATTTGAACGTCAAAATCCTTGATACACGCAAAACAACGCCTTTGATTCGCCACCTCGAAAAATGGGCGGTCAAAATTGGTGGCTGCGAAAACTACCGACATGGCTTGTACGATTGGTTTATGATAAAAGACAATCATACGGATGCCAACGGTGGCAGCGTCGCAAAAGCCATTGAAAAAATTGCGGTTTATAAAAAAACGCACCCCTCAGTAAAAGACTATGGTGTAACCGTTGAAGTTCGCAATTTAGAAGAATTAGAAGCGACTATGACCGCAGGAAAAGGTATTGTGACCCGCATTATGCTCGACAACTTCGCCCCTGCCTTGATGGTTGAAGCGGTTAAAATGGTGAATAAAACGTTTGAAGTCGAAGCATCAGGTGGCGTAACGCTACAAAATTTAAGAGAAATTGCTTTAACAGGCGTTGATTATATCTCATCTGGCGCATTGACGCACTCCGTCATCAGCCTTGATTTGAGCCTAAAAGTCGTTAAATAATGGATAGTTGATAATGGATAGTTGATAATGGATAGTTGATAATGGATAGTTGATAATGGATAGTTGATAATGGATAGTTGATAATGGATAGTTGAT
>JANLQI010000073.1:0-12568 GCA_031367705.1 Saprospiraceae bacterium
TCATTCCCGCAGGTTTCATCAATTCGCGTTGCCAATCCGACCCTTTGCCCAATAATGAAGGGTCTTTAAAATCTTCACGAGGGATACTGTAATAAACGGGTGCCATTTCATTTTGAAAAACAGCAAACTCATTCAAAGGCAAAACATCCAAAAAACGACTCGGTTTTTGGATACCATAAAACGCATCGTAAGTGATTTTGCCATCGTTGGCTCTACCGCGTTTCGTGGTAATAATCACAACGCCATTCGATGCACGCGAGCCGTAAATGGCGGTTGCAGAAGCATCTTTCAAAATGTCAATCGTCAAAATATCACTTGGATTTATGGCTGAAAGTGGGCTAATCGCTGTTTGACCGTTGCCGCCACCTGCCCATGAAAAACCATCTGTTGCACCCCGCCCATTGGTTGAGGTATTTTGACCATCGCCTGAAACGGGTATGCCATCAATGACATAAAGCGGTTCATTATTGCCATTCAGGGACGTAATACCGCGTATCCGCACCGAAGCCGAGCTGCCCGGTTGCCCTGAATTATTCGTCACCACAACACCCGATGCCTTGCCTTGCATGAGTTGGTCAACGCTGACTTGTGGTATATTCCTCAAATCACTCGTTTTAATAGATGAAATCGCGCCCGTCAAATCCTCTCTTTTCTGTTCGCCATAACCAACGACGACGATTTCTTTTAAGGTTTTGACATCGGCACCCATTCGCACATCCATTATTTTTTGAGCACCTATTTCAACTTCTTTTCTTTCATAACCGATGAAAGAAAAAACCAAAATTTTAGCATCATCTGGAATTTTCAGTGAAAAATTGCCTTTGTCGTCGGTAATCGTACCAATCGTTATTTTATCCTTTACGACCACGCTGACACCAGGCAGCGTTTCGCCATTTTCAGCATCTTTCACTTTCCCAAGTATCGTTCTTTCGATGGTCGGTTTTAAATGATTATGGGCAATATTATTCGATAAAGTCGCAACATTTGTTGTTGAACGCGGCAAATCTTGGATAATTACTGAGGGGGTCGTTGTCTCCTGTATTTCGGAAGTTTTGAAGCCCGTTTTGGGTGCATCTATGTTTAAAGAAGCCGATTTTGACTTAATGACATATACATTATCACTGATTTTATGCGCCGTCAGATTCGTCTCTTTCAATACTTTATCAACGTTTTTTGTAGCCAAAGCCGATTCTAAATCGCTTTTTGGCACATACAAATCTGCAACATCTGTTGGATTGTATATCAACGACACTTTAAGCTGTTTTTGCAACTTTTGAAGTGCCTCTTTCAGATTGATAGTTGTCGGGTTTTGCGCTTTTTGATTAAAAGACACAAAATTAGCATTTGAAGCGTATGCTAATTTTTGGGAAGCCGCTTTATTAACCGTCAAAAAGACACTTAAAAAACACAACGTACTCCAAGGCTTTACCCATTTTGGTAAACTTTTTTTCATACTGTTTAAGTTTAGTTTATTTCACGAATGAATTGAATTCTTGTTGTTAGATAAAGGAATGAGCTAACGAAGTAATGATGAATGATAAATAACGTAAAATATTAACTGCCAAATAGTTGAATTATTCATCATTTACTAATGACCAAAGTGTCCTTTCCCTGTTCCGTTATTTTTAAAGAATAAAGCGTGGACAAAGCCAAAAGAAGTGAATTGCGTTCACTTGTGGGAATTTCCCCGCTGATTTGCTTATCTGCCAAGCCTTTTCCATCAATAATGACCTTAATGCCGTAAGTATTTTCAAGCATAATCGCCACTTCACTGAGGGGGGTTTGGTCAAAAATAAAACGCTTGTCTTTCCAACCCACATAAGCATCGGAATTGACTTTTGAAATATTGACAACGTCTTTTTGTTTATCAAAAACAGCACACTGACCTGGCGTAAGGCTGTATTTTTTCTCGTTTCTATACTGTTTTGTAATAATTTCAACGCTGCCTTTTTGCAACACGACATGCGTATTTTCGCGATAAGTATTGACATTAAAGCGGGTGCCCAAGACTTCAACATCTAATTCGGGTGTATGCACAATAAACCTATCGCGGTGCGTTGTTGTGCCTTGTTCATTGACAATAAAATAGCCTTCGCCTTTCAAGGTCACTTCTCTATCCTCGCCTATTTTCCAATTTTCATGATACGTTATGGCTGAATTGGCATTCAAAATGACTTCCGAGCCATCGGGCAAGCTCAATGTACGTGTTTCGCCATAAGCCGTTTTTATGGTATCTGTCTTTGATTTTTGACCTATCAACAAATAAAGTGAAGCCGCAATGATGACCAATAACGAAGCTGCCATAGCCCACCATTTATTGAAAATAGGTTTCATCGGCACAATTTTATCGGCTTCATCTGCGCTTTCTATGGTGTGTAAAATATTTTGCCACAAAGCATTTTCAGCTTTCGCATCGAAAGTAGAGCCTTGCGGTTTCATATTGATTATCAACGATTTAAACGTTTCTATTTCGTCTTTATGCCTTGGATTTTCGGACAACCACTGCGTCCAAAATGCGCTCAATGCAGCGTCATTTGGATTCAAAACCCAATCTTTAAACCGATTCTGATAAAGGAAATCTACGAAACTTTCAGTTGTCATATCTTGATAATTATTAAAAAATCAATTCGTACTATTTGAGCAATTCGTATCACCGCACAAACGCTCTTTTAATCAAGATACAGACCCCTTCAGTATTTACTCACTTCTTTTGAAAAAAATTCAAAAATAAATTTGGTAGGATGGGTAATTTTAAAATAAAGGATGGATTTTGTAAAATAAGCCAAAATAAAAGGTAGCCAAATTGTTTTCGCAAGGCTTCAACACCTCTGAAAATCAGATTATAAGCCGATTGCTGTTCCACATTCATAATGTTGGCAATCTCTTCGTAGGATAGGTTTTGATAAAAACGCAAATAAAGGGCTTCCCGTTGACGTGGAGAAAGGGTTTCAATAGCTGTTTGGAGTTGTTGATTGCGTTGTTTGTCCGTTTCATTTTGCATCAAAGTCGTATCATGCGCTTGTTGAAAATCAAACTTAAAAGTAGAAATATCGTCCGTCAAAACGGTTCTTTTTTGGGTGTCAATAAAGCGTAAAAGGCGGTTTCTCAATTATTTTATCAAGTAAAAACGTATGTTTTCTATATTTTCGACCAATTGTTCCCGCTTCTGCCAAATCTCAACAAATAAGTCGTGTAAGCAATCTGTGATTTGCGATTCGTCCACAGCAAAACGCACACCATACTGTTGCAACGCCTTAACGTGCAATTTGTAAATGGTTTCGAGCGCAAGTGAATCACCGTTTCTCAATGATTGCCACAAAGCCTTATCGTTTTGCTTAAACGGGTCTAACATAGCGTTTGATTTTATAAAATCACAGTTAAAGTCTCTGCAAATCTATAAAATTTGTTCTGATTTTTAGGTATTTCAAATTGTGCTTCCGATTCATCAATATTTTCCATCAAAAGAGCCACTTAAAACGATGTTTCAAGTGGCTCTTTTGATAAAATTACTGAGGGGGTCGTTTTCTATTTCCAACCACCACCCAACGCTCTATACACATTCGTAACCGTATTAAATTGTCGTTTTTTCAGTTCCACCAATTCCAATTTTGAATCCAATGCTTCGTGTTGGGTGTTCAAAACTTCTAAATAATTGGCTCTGGCGGATTTGAATAAATCGTTGGCAATGTCAATAGATTTTGTTTGTACTTCTACTTCTTTTGCCTTGTATTCGTAATGTTTTTCTAAATTATCTATCCGCGCCAACTCAGTTGTGACTTCAAAAAAGGCATTTAAAATGGTTTTTTGATACTCGTACATGGCTTGAATTTGTAAGGCATTTGCCGTTTTAAATTCCGCCATAATCGCATTTTTGTTGATGATGGGACCCGCCATATCGCCAATTAATGAGGAAGCCAATGATTCGGGCAGCCTGTATAAATAACGTGGACTGAACGATTGTAAACCCAATGCACCTGAAATGCTCAACGAGGGATAAAACTCCAATTGTGCCGCCTTGACATCCCATTTTGCTGCCGCTATTTCCAATTCAGCTTGTCTGATGTCAGGTCTGTTTTTCAATAATTGAGACGGAATGCCTTGTTTTATGCGATTGGGTAATTCAGTTGTCAAAGTTCCTTTATCCCTCACAATGGGTTGCGGAAATCTGCCTAATAAGAAATTTATCTTATTCTCGGTTTCGGTAATGCTTTGCAGGATTTCGTATTCCATACTTTGCGTGCTGTAAATCTGTGCTTCAAATTGCTTGACAGCTAATTCAGTAACAACTGCGGCTTGTTTTTGCACTTTTACGACCTCTAATTGATTGGTTTGCAACTGTATGGTTTGTCTGATGATGTCCAATTGATTGTCATAAGACAAGAGTTCGTAGTAGGAATTGGCAACTTCGGCAATCAAATTGGTCATAACAAAGTTACGACCTTCAATTGTGCCGAGGTACTTTGTCAAGGCAGCACTTTTTGATGCCTTCAGTTTACCCCAAATATCAATTTCCCAACTGGCTCTGATGCCGCCCGAAATATCTGCCAGCACTTCGGGTACTAGTTTGCCAGGTCTGATTTCTGTTGAAGCATCACCCGCACCTGTGGAGGTATATCGCCCAACTTTATCAAATCCGAGACCACCGCCTACGGATACTGAGGGGCGTAACGCTCCATGCCGCATAAGCACTTTGTTTTGTGCCATTTCGATGTCCTGCAAGGTCATTAAGAGTTCAGGATTGTTGCGAATAGCCGTGTCAATGAGCGCAAGGAGGTTTTTGTCATTGAAAAACGTGCGCCAACTTCTATCTCCCGAATTCGTTGTGTCGGTTGAACTGTTGTAGGCATTAGGCATAGATTTCAGTGTCGGCATCTGTGCGGGTATCGGCAGTTTACAACTTGTTTGAAAGATGTAAAGGATACCGATTAAAAACGGTGCGTATTTTCGCAAAATACTGAGGGGGTACTTTTGCGATTGAGTATGTTGGGGAAACTTTAAAAGTTTCCCCAACATGAACGCTTTATTATTATATTTTCTAAGCATTTTCATTTTAAACATTGTGATCAATTTCTTCTGTTAAAGGATTTTCATTTTCACGTTCAACAAGCGGATTGCGTTCGGAGATACGTGCAAAAATATAGTACAACCCCGGAATGATAAGCACCCCGAAAATTGTTCCGAACAACATACCACCCGCAGAGGCTGAACCAATCGTTCTGTTACCAATCGCACCAGGGCCGGTTGCCATAACCAACGGAATCAAACCCGCAATAAAGGCAAATGAAGTCATTAAGATTGGACGGAGACGAACGGCTGAACCTTCTATGGCAGCTTCTAAAACTGTCGCACCCGCACGATGTCGCTGTACGGCAAATTCTACAATCAAAACCGCATTTTTTGCCAACAAACCAATCAACATGACCATAGAAACCTGTGCGTAAATATTGTTCTCTAAGCCCATGAGTTTAAGCAATAAAAATGCACCAAAAATACCCGTCGGCAAGGACAAAAGGATAGGAAATGGCAAAATGAAACTTTCGTATTGAGCCGCTAACAGCAGATACACGAACACCAAAACGATAAGGAAAATATAAATAGCTTGATTGCCCTGTCCAACTTGGTCTTTTGAAATACCTGCCCAGTCTATACCAAAACCCCGTGGCAATTTGGTTTTTGCCACTTCGTTAATGGCATCAATCGCCGCACCGCTACTATAACCTGGGGCTGCATCGCCACTGACTTCGGAGGCATTGTACATATTATGCCGTGTAATTTCGGACAAACCATACACCTTATCCATCGTCATAAAGGCAGAATAAGGCACCATTTCGCCTTTATCATTTTTGACATAGAGCTTCAAAATATCCTCTGGCAAGGCGCGATATTCAGGCGATGCCTGTACCATCACTTTATATTGTCTGTCGTATTTGATGAAACTTGTTTCATAATTACTACCAACAAGGGTTGATAAGGTACTCATGGCGTTGTCAATCGTTACGCCTTTTTGTTGTGCTTTATCGTTGTCAATATTCAGCATAAATTGCGGAAAACTGGCACTGTAGAACGTGAAAACGGAAGTCAATTCAGGTCTTTTCCTTAATTCCTCTACGAAATCCTTAGTGACCGTTTCCATCAATTTGTAGTCACCACTGCCACCTTTATCTAAAACACGTAGCTCGAAACCACCTGCAGCACCATAACCTGGTACGGCAGGCGGTGGGAAGAACTCGATGCTGGCACCTTTAATGTCTTTGGTTTTTTCCTCCAATTCATTCATTACCTCCTGCATCGAATGTTTGCGCTCCTCCCAAGGCTTGAGATTGACCAAACAAGTACCAGCATTTGCGCCTGTGCCTTCCGATAAAATTTCATAACCTGCCATAGACGATACCGATGCAACACCGTCTATTTCTTCCGCAACTTTTTGAACTTGCTCACTGACGGCATTTGTCCGTTCCAATGTCGAACCGGGCGGTGTAAGAACGATGGCATAAAAAACGCCTTGGTCTTCATTGGGGATAAAACCCGATGGAACAGAATTACTCAAAGCCCAAGTGCCTACGCAGAAAAGGACTAAGACTAAAAATGTCAACACACGACGATTGACAATGACCGTCAAAATGCCTTTATAGCGTCCCAATATGCGGTTGAACCAGTTGTTGAAACCCGCCAAAAGCCGATTGAGTATGGTCTTTTTCTTTGCTTTTCCATGCGGATTTTTAAGCATCATGGCACATAAAGCGGGCGTTAATGTCAAAGCAATGACACCCGACAAGACAATCGAAGTCGCCATTGTTACCGAAAACTGCCGATAAAAGATGCCCACAGGACCCGCCATGAAAGCCACCGGAATAAAAACCGCTGCCATAACCAAGGTAATTGCTATGATAGCACCGCTTATTTCGTGCATGGCTAATTCGGTTGCCTCTTGCGCCTCAACATTCAAATCTTCCATTTTAGCATGAACCGCCTCGACGACCACAATAGCATTATCTACGACAATACCAATTGCCAATACCAAGGCAAAGAGCGTAATCAGATTCAGCGTTATGCCAAAAAATTGCATGAAAAAGAACGTACCAATCAAGGAAACAGGCACGGCAATCGCTGGAATCAAGGTCGAACGCCAGTCACCTAAGAATATAAAAACGACTAAACCCACCAAAATAAAAGCTTCAACCAAGGTATGTATAACCTTTTCGATGGACGCATCTAAGAATTTTGATACGTCATAACTGATTTCATAATCCATTCCTTTGGGAAAAGAAGAGGCTTTCACTTCCTCTAATTTGGCTTTGACATTCTTGATAACCTCGCTGGCATTACTGCCGTAAGATTGCTTAATGGTTATCGCTGCGGAGGTTTTACCATTCAATTTTGAATATAAATCGTAGTAAGAACTGCCAAATTCGACATCTGCAACGTCTTTCAAGCGCAGAATTTGCCCGTCAGATGTCGAGCGCAAGATGATATCTTCGTAACCTTCTTTGTTCGTGTATCGCCCTTTATACTTTAAAACGTATTCAAAAGCCTGTGATTTTCTGCCCGAACTTTCCCCTGTCCGACCGGGCGATGCTTCCAAACTTTGTTCACCTAAAGCTTTCATCACCTCGTCGGTTGAAATTTTGTAGGCTAACATTCTATCGGGTTTCAACCAAATACGCATGGCAAATTCTCTATTCCCGAGAATATCCGCAACACCAACACCATTTACTTGCTTCAATTCAGACAGCAAATTGATGTCTGCAAAATTGAATAAAAACTTTTCATCTAAATTCGGGTCAGTACTGTAAAGGTTGACATACATGAGCATATTGGATTCCTCACGTGTGATTTTCACCCCTTCTCTGACCACAATCGGCGGCAATTTGTTGATGACGGCGGCGACACGATTCTGAATATTGACCGAAGCGATATTCGGGTCAGTACCCAAATTAAAAACGCATTGAATCGTTGCTGTACCGTCATTACCCGCATCCGAAGCGACGTATTTTATGCCCGGAACGCCATTTATCGCCCGTTCCAAAGGAATAACGACTGCTTTTATCATCAATTCACCATTTGCCCCAGGGTATTCTGCCGTGATATTTACTTTTGGCGGCGAAATCGAAGGGAACTGCGTTACAGGCAATTGCGTTAAAGCTAATACACCTAACAGACTGATAATGAGCGAGATAACAATAGACAATATCGGTCTGGATATGAATTTATTAAACATGATTTTTTCTTTGAATAAATTGAATTAAACATTTTTCCCCATCTAAAAATGGAGACAATTGAGACTTTTACTGCTTCAATTTCTCGAAAGAGGCCCCCTCAGTATAAAGCCCTCTTTTTTGTCCAAATCCTTGATTTATTGTTTAATTAATTGTAAATGCTCAATGACTTCCTTTGCAGACAGTAATTCCGTTTCGATTTTATCGTCTTCTTTCACGGTTTGAACACCTTCTAAGAGGATTTTGTCATTCACTGACAAGCCTGATTCGACGACATACAAATTTTGAAATCGCTGTTTTATGATAATATTTCTCGCTTTAACAACATTTTTATCATCAACCACAAAGACATATACTTTGTCTTGCAATTCATAAGTTGCTTTTTGAGGAATAACAAGGGCGTTTTTTAGGTCAACGGTTAACTGTACTTTGCCTGTTTCACCATGTTTCAGGAGCAAATCGGGGTTAGGGAATTTTGCTCTAAACGCAATACTGCCTGTGTTTTTGTCAAATTCGCCTTCAATTGTTTCAATTGTCCCTTTATATTTGTGCATTGTGCCATTGGCAAGCATCAGCGAAACGACATTTTTTTCCTTGTCTTTTCCCTTCGTTTTGAAGTCCAAATACTCTCTTTCAGACACATTGAAATAGGCATAAACGTCTTTATTATTAGACAACGTTGTCAATAAAGCCCCTTCGTCAAGTAAGCTGCCGACCTTGATTTTAAGCCTGTCTATGATGCCGCTAAACGGGGCATATATTTTCGTAAAAGACAATTCTGCTTCGGCAATGCCCACATCGGCTTTGGCTTCATTGACTTTTGCAACCGCCAAAGCCAATTCAGGTTGCGAAACGATGTTTTTATCTGCCAATGTCTTCACATTTTGCATTTCCAACTCCGCCGTTCTCACTTGCGCTTGTGCTTTTGCCAATTCCGCTTCAACGCCACGTGCGCGAATCGTAAACAGCAATTTACCTGCTTCCACACGTTGCCCTTCGTCAACACTGGTGGTTTCCAAAAAACCTTTGATTTTGGAACGGACTTCAATATTTTGCAGTGATTGGATTTCGGCAATATAATCCTTCGTAATCATCGTGTCCATGACTAACGGATTGGTGATGGGCAACTTACCCGTCTCTTTTTTTTCTTCTTCTTTTTTTTCTTTACAAGCTGTAAAACTTATAAAAGAAAGTAGAGTGATTAGGAGAATTGATTTGTACATAAATTATTATTTTATTTTTTAAATATATATTTTTTCTATACAGTTTAAATAACGAGACAAAAGTGAAACCTTTGCAGTCAGTCCCAAACGTATTTGGCGGTGAAGCGGGCAATATTCAAGGTGAAACGGGCAGAAATGATATTTCCTAAAAAAGGAAAAATACTGAGGGGGTCATTAGCGGCATCATTTTGAGGAAGTGCTGAAATAGATTTACTAAATTTTGAAAATTTAGTAAATCTGGAACTGAAAACCAACCACTTATCAAAAATGTATTGGTATAGCACCTTCCTATGACAACATCATAGCCAACAAGCCCCGCAGAGACCTATCCCATTTTTAGTAAAAAAATATAAAGTTGAGTTCGGGAAATATTATTCCCAAAAGAGTTGTGAAGGATTCAAATCCTCAATACGCCATTAAAAAGAAAGAGAGATGTTCGGAACGGAACGAAAAGTTTAGTTGGTAAGATATTTTTGAAGTCGTAAATCGAAAAGTTTGGGGTAGCAAAATAAGTATTAGTGTGAGATGTTTTTCCAGAAGGCACTTTCTTCTTTTCAGAATCATCTGTGTCATTATCAGATATGTATGAAAAAAAATAATCAATAGCTGTGTTTGCACTACTCAATGAGCCATAACCAACAGTATTGTCGTGCTGCGTTATGTTGAAACCTTCAAGTTTCACATCATGGGCGCAAAGGGCATTTGAAAAAAACATTGCCCCTGCGATAGTAAAAAATAATAATATCTTCTTCATCACGCCGCAAAGATACTAATTGGTCGTATAGTCAGATATTTTTTTTTAATTTTCATATTTCATTAACATCAAACCGCTTTCCCAAACCGCCGTTTCCGATTCATGTGTTCCACGCCTTTTTCAATACCAAAAGGCGACAACGGAAACATATCATAAATCTGTTGCAGCATATTGACGGACATGGAACTGTCCCAATATTTTATGTCCATCGGATTGAGCCAAATGATGCGTTCAAAACGGTCTTTGAGTTCTTTCCAATTTTTGATGCTGTCTTTTGACAATTCGTAAGGTGCCATATCGGCATCGCCAATGATGAAAACAGCGTAGTTTTTATCAAATTTCAGGATTTTTTCAAGGCTTTCAAAGGATGTTTGGGCACGAAAGGCATCTTTATAGACACCACCATAAATAGTGTTATGAAAATAATACGTCTTCAAATCATGGGCAAAACGGCGTTTCATCTTTGAAAACAGCTTAGTTACAGAAGCAATATAAGGCGACATTGACCAGCCGCCGTTGTCAATCAACAACAGGACTTGCATCTTTTGGTCAATTTTGTCGCGTTCAACAGGTAAAAAGATAGCGCCTTGTTTAACCCCCTCAGTAATGGTGGCTGGAATGTCCAAAAAACGCTCAACTGATTCATCTTCAATGCCTTTTAGAAAAGCCAACGCCACATCTATATTGTTATCTTGCAAAACAACATGGGTATCAACAGGAAAAAAATTCTTATCCCCCATAACGGCTCGTGCCATTTTACCACCGCCTTGTCCACCGACTCTGATGCCGCCTTGTGCCGCGCCACCACTGCCATAAGGCGACGCACCGCCTGTGCCAATCCAATGCGTTCCGCCTGAATGTCGCCGCTTTTGTTGTTCAGCCACTTTTTTCATACGCTCCAAAAGTTCTTCCAAAGACATATTGCTGTAATCGGCAGCCCGTTTGACAGCATCAACAGGGTCGTCGTCTGGATTGTTATCGTCTGCACGGTTTGGGTCATCGTTTTCGAGAATATCCTCACCCCTCAGTATATTTTGAATATCATAAGTCGTCAAATGCACTTCATTGAGGAAACTTTCAACCAAATCCTTCATATCAGGCATGTCTATTTCTTCAAAGTCTTGGTTTTTCAACCAATCCTTAAATGTCTCGCTGCGTTGAATCGCTGCGTCCAAAGTTTCGCCTTTTTTGATGTCAATGCCCAAGAAATATTGATAAAAAGCCGTTGTAAAAGGGCCAATATCCTTAGGCGAATTGGTGACGAGACCTTTTAAAACCACGTATAAATCGCCCAAAGTATGCACTAAACCCTTTTCGATGCTCTTTTTGAGCAACAAAAGCGTCCGCACATCGCCTTGCAATTTATTGTCTTTCAGATATTGAGGCAGGCTGTTAAACATAGGAAAAGGTGTTTGGTGTGTGGTGTGTAGTTTGTAGTCGTACCAAACACCACAAACCAAACACTACACACAAGTTAAACATTATAGCGTTGTTTGATTTTCTTCATGTCATTTTGCGATTTTATCAAAACACCCATGCCCTCTTTTTTATCAATTTTCTTCAATGCCTCATCAACAGGAAAGTTGTGCAGGTATTTGAGCCAATGTAAAATCTCACGTGTGGCAGGCGCACGGTCTAAGCCTATATTTCGCAATTGATAGAACAAACTGATGCTTTTTTCAAGCAAAATGCCTTCAATCGTTGGAAAATGCTTCTTAACAATCGCTTCCATCATCGTCGGGTCGGGAAAGCTGATGTAGTGATAAATGCAGCGACCTTTGAAAGCCGTCGGCAATTCCTGTTCCCGATTACTTGTGATGACGATTGCGGGCATATTTTCCTCACTAACCTCAATCGTTTTGCCCGATTCGGGCAAAATAAACTGCCGATGACTCAATGCAAAAAGTAAATCGTTTGGAAATTCACGTGGTGCTTTATCAATTTCATCAATCAAAAGGACAGAATGAGGTGTGCTAAACGCCTTTGCAGCAGGTCCCATGAGGACATAATCGTCCAAATTTTCGGTTGTCCGACCGCCACTACTGAGGGGGTCTAAACCGCGCTCCGTCCGTTGTGCATTGAGGACTTCGACTTGCGAATCACGCAGATATTTAACGTGATCAAATTTGGCGACAAATTGCTCAACATTACTTTTTGAGCCTACGGGATAGGTAAAAAGCGGCAAATTTTGCTCGTTTGCGTATTGAATGGGTAGTTCCGTTTTGCCTGTGCCAGGTTCGCCTTCAATCAAAAGAGGCATGCCGAGGGTTCGGGCGATGTGAAAGGCTTGTGCTAATTCGGGGTCGCAGATATAATGTTCAGAGCCCGTCCAGATTTTTGTAAGTGCCAATGTATTCGTTAGATTTTAAGATTTA
>JANLQI010000112.1:0-17123 GCA_031367705.1 Saprospiraceae bacterium
AAAAAATCAGTGAAAATCAGTCGCATCAGTCTAATCTGTGGTCAAAAATATTTTTAATTTTTTAGAATACTTCTCAAAGTTAGCAATAAATATGAAAACCGTAGAAAGTTGTTAAATAAACATTCTACGGTTAATTATGTCGTTTTAAAAATTGATATTTTTCTACGGTTTGTTAATTAAGGGATAAATGAGAAAATGCTCCAACGTTTCAAATTCAGATTGTTAGAACAAATTTTAGAAAAACAAATTGATATTTTTCTACGGTTTTATAAAATAGGTCAACAATTTAGGCGATTAATATATCCATTTTTATTGCTTTTATCGGCACTTTGCACTCAATTCGCTTTATACGGAGGAGTCTCACTATGTCTACGGTTTGATATTTTTCTACGGTTTGTCTTTTGGTATGCTATTGATATTTTTCTACGGTTTAGATATTTTTCTACGTGATTCCGATATTTTTCTACGGTTTTGTGATATTTTTCTACGGTTTCAATGATATTTTTCTACGGTTTTATAATTATAACTCATTGATAATCAACCATTAAGCGAGCCTTTAAATAATAAACGATAAATAACTTAAAACACTTAATAGAAATTTCAAGTGTTTTTATAAAAGCTATTTCCTGATTGTTTTGTTTTTTTTAAACCAAGGGGCAGCGGTTTTTTTATCACTCTTTTTTATGCGGTCTGATAGTAGTCATTGAAAACCGTAGTGTTTTGATGTTTTGGAACTACTTTAAGTCGTAAAGGTGACGTTAACCACCCAAGCTGCCAATCGGAGATTGGCGTTACTTTCGATGCGCGTTAAACCTCGTGTTACGTTAACCATTCAGTTATGAATCTCTAAGAACACAAAATCATAGTTTTCGTGTAAAAATCATCTTTAAATCTTTACATCTTTATACAAAGATGTCTTACATTTGCCCAGCATTATTAAAAACAGAGGGATGATGAAAAAATAAAATGCTAAACGTCATTTTACAAAACTGTGAAAATCAACGTTTTGCAAATTCATCATTCATCATTCATCATTCATCATTTCCCTAACTATGGCACTTGTAATTGGTATTGTTTCTCAAAAAGGCGGTGTGGGTAAGTCCACCCTATCGCGTTTGTTAGCTGTTGAATATGCGCGCAATGAATATGCAGTAAAAATTGCGGATATGGACTTGTCACAAGGCACCGTATCTGAATGGAATCGGACACGTATGAGCCGTGATTTTATGCCTTTGGTATCTGTTGAGCCATTTAACAGCTTAAATGAGGCAATAAAACAAGATAAAAACTATGACCTCATTATTTTTGACGGTGCACCTCATGCGACGCGGATGACGCTCGATATTGCGTTACGGAGTGATTTTGTGATTATGCCTACGGGTGTAACACTCGATGATTTGCGTCCAACCATTCGTTTGGCACACGAATTTGTGAGCAAGGGCATTCCTGCAGAGAAAATTGGTATCGTTTTGTCGCGTGTTGGAGCCAGTGCGAATGAAATCAATGGCGCAAAACGTTATATTACTGAGGGGGGGTATTTCGTATTGGGTACTTTGCCCGAAAAAACCTCAATTGGACAGGCGCACGATATTGGAAGAGCGGCAAACGAAACAGCTTTTAAAACCATTAACGATAGCGTTGACGAACTTATTCAATCAATTGTTAATCGTATTTCAGACATTCAAAATTAAACATTTAAGAAAATGGCAAAAATAGCAAAGCCCGATAATAAAGGGATTCCGCCGCGTCTCGATAGCAAAGGCGCACCGCCGAGCCTGATGCAGAGCAGTCATAATTTGACAAAAGAAGACACATCCCGAACAGTGCTCATCAACTTTAATGCGACGGCTGAATTCCGCAAAGAACTGAAAATATACGCCACAGAATTAGGTATGACAGTGACCGACCTCATCATGGAGGCAATTGATATGCACAAACAAGCTCGAAAATAATAAAGAAACAAAGATGTCTTTATTTCTTTATTATTGAGCGCGGTTTCATTTTTTGATTTTAAGCCCTTTCAGAATCGTGGTACGAAGAAATTGATACATAGTGATTTAAGATTGAAGAGCATGGATTAAAACGTGTGAATTTCTTGCGTCCAACTGTGTTGCCCATTTCAGTATTTACATTCTGTCATTGAATTTGGTTGGTTTCCATAAATATATCTTTACATAAATAAATAAAGATGTAAAGATATATTTATGGAAGAAGTAGACGATGACTACTTTCCATCCGTTTTCGAGCTAAAAACGACCTTTATATCTTTATCTCTTTATGAAAATACTGAGGGGGTCATTTAAAAGTCCTTCCCTTAGTGCTAATATTTTAACAGCATCAATCAAACGATATGTCTTTTTCAGAACTCGGTTTATCTTCTTCACTCTGTGCATTGATTTCAAAAAACGGTTATGAAACACCTTACCCGATTCAAGCAGCAGCCATTCCCGCGGTTTTGTCGGGAAAAGATGTTTTGGGTATAGCCCAAACAGGGTCGGGCAAAACAGCAAGTTTTGTGCTGCCCATTTTGCAACAATTTCAAACCAAACCTGCCGCTAAAAATCGGTTTATCAAAGCCTTGATATTGGTACCGACGCGAGAGTTGGCGATGCAAGTAGGGGAGGTATTCCAGATGTTTTCCGCACATTTGCCAAGACCTGTGAAGTGTTTGACGGTATTCGGTGGGGTGTCCATCAATCCACAAATGAAGCGTATGCAAGACGTAGAGGTATTGGTTGCGACACCTGGACGTTTATTGGATTTGGAAGCGAAAAAGGCGATGAATTTGTCAGAAATTGACATTTTGGTCTTAGATGAAGCCGATAAAATGTTGAATATGGGTTTTAAACACGAAATGGAACGTGTTTTTGAGTCGCTACCAGCCAAAAGGCAGAACCTATTATTTTCAGCAACTTTGGGAAAAGACGTGAATACCGTAACAGAAATGCTGTTGCACAATCCTGTCAAAATAGAAATAGCACAAGAAGTAGACAATTTAGATTTGATAAAACAAACCGCTTTTTATGTCACGGAAGAGCGAAAAGGCCCTTTACTCCGCTTTTTGATAAAAGAGCATGAGATGAAGCAAGTCCTTGTTTTTACATCTTCGATTGACAAAGCGGATAAGGTTGTCCATAAATTGAAACAAAACGGCATTAAAGCCCTTGCGTTGCACGGGGAAAAAAGCCAAGGCGCACGGACGGATGCTTTGCGATACCTCAAATCGGGCGAAATCAACGTTGTTGTCGCCACCGATTTAGCGTCTCGCGGCATAGATATTCCTTTTTTACCGATTGTCATAAATTATGAATTGCCCCGTTCACCCAAAGATTTTGTTCATCGCATCGGACGGACGGGTAGGGCAGGGGCAGAAGGGGAAGCCTTGACTTTTGTTACAGAGAGTGATGAACAACATTTCAAAGTTATCCAAAAGAAAATGGGAAAACGGGTGGAAATGGTTGATAGTCAAGACTTTAATTTGCATGGGTTTTAAGATATCATACTGAGGGGGTACGAAGCCTTTATAGGTTCGATAGCAATAATTATCTTTACGTCTTTATATCTTTATGTAAGATTTTTTATCAAAATAAACATTTACGTCTCGGATACCTCAGAGGTATCCGAGACGTGTACGGCAAAAAGAGAAAGCTGAAAAATATAATTTTGAATAAAGAAATCTTTATCTCTTTACACCAGCATCATTTTTTACGTGCCAAATCCAACCGATGCACAGGCTGATAGACCAGCGGAATATCCTCAATAACCACATCGCTTTTGTCCAAACCGAAGGCTTTTTCGTCAGACTGACCTAAATGTTTAAGGAAAAAATAGGAATTGAGCAAAATACCATCACGCAGAGCAAATTCATTTTCCACGGAAAGGAACTTTTCAATCACGACAAATTTGAAATCGGGTTCTGGATTGTAACGTGTTGAACCGTCAGGTCGAATGTGTAGATTCAGCTCTTTATTGGCAACCAAATCTTGTACGATTTTCTTAAAATACAATTCAACCCGTGTTTGAATCCGAAAACCGATGTTTATATCAATTCTGATGACCTTATCATCTAAAAGTTCAGCTACTTCATAGTTCAAAGTATAAGGTTCATCGGTGCGGTTGATGTGCAAAAACCAATAGACATCGGCACGTTTGGGCTTTTTAGAAAAAATGGATTTGATGATTTTTTCCTCAATTTGCAGCTTGTGATTGGCTTTTGTCAGATAAATCAAGTGTGTCGAAAATTTAGGAATCACATCGTCTTGACTTAGGTCTTGTAGGAGGGTTGTATAACGCTTCAAATCAATAAATTTAACAAAACTGTTATTGATTTTACGCGCATAGTACCAAATATACATGATGCTGAAAAAGAATGCACCGATGAAAACTGCCACCGAACCACCATGATTAAACTTTTGAAGATTGGCAATTAAAAAGCTGATTTCTACGGTTGCAAATATTGCCAAAATGCCAAAAACAACACGTTTTCGCCATTTTTTAATGAAAATCAAGAAATAAGTCAGTAAAACAGAAGTCATTAACATGGCAACGGTAATGGAAAAACCGTAGGCAGCTTCCATATTTGTGGAGGATTGAAAATATAAGACAACCAATACACAACCCGTCCAAAGCAGCACATTTACTGAGGGGATATAAATTTGACCTTTCATTTCAGACGGTTGCCTAACAGCGACACGCAACCAAAAATTAAGGCTCATAGCTTCATTGATGAGCGTATAAGAGCCACTGATGAGGGCTTGTGAGGCGATGATTGCCGCCGATGTTGCGATGATGATACCTGGAATGAGGAACCAATGTGGCATGATTTCAAAAAACGGATTGCGCCCGTCGAGAAAAGGTTTCCCTTGATGCAAAAGCCAAGACGCTTGGCCCATATAGTTGAGCATTAAAGCCGTTTTGACGAATGCCCAAGTGATGCGGATATTCTCTTTGCCGCAATGTCCCAAGTCGGAATAGAGGGCTTCTGCGCCTGTTGTGCATAAAAAAACAGCACCCAATAGCCAAAAACCATTCGGATAATGTACTAAAAGTTCATAAGCATAATGCGGACTAAGGGATTTTAAAATATCGGGCGTGTGAAATATTTGTAAGATGCCTAATATTAAAAGCATTGAAAACCAAACAAACATGATCGGACCGAAGGCAGAGCCGACCTTTTGAGTGCCAAATCGTTGAAAGAAAAATATGATAGAAATAATGGCTATAACTATCGGAACGGTGGGTAAATGAGGCAAAACTTTCTCTAACCCTTCAACAGCAGAGGAAACTGAAATGGGTGGTGTGATGATACCATCCGCTAACAAAGTAGATGCGCCTAAAATGGTCGGAATAACCAGTTTCCCTTTGCCAAAACGTTTGACCAAGGCGTACAATGAAAAAATGCCGCCTTCGCCATGGTTGTCTGCCATCAAGGTCAAAAATATGTATTTGAAGGTGGTTTGGAACACTAATGTCCAAAAAATGCAGGAAACACCACCAAAAACTAAGGCTTCTGAAATTTCTCTTTCGCCAACGATGGCTTTGAGTACATACAAAGGGCTTGTGCCAATATCGCCATAAATAATGCCGAGGGCAATTAAGAGGGTTGCTGCCGAAACACGAGCAGAAGCACCATTTTTAGCATCCATGAAATTTGTAGAAATTTTGTTAAATAGAAAATTGTTATAGTTTAAGAGAAAAGAAACGACTCATTGAGCAACATTTACGAAATTTTCAAATTTCGTAAATGTGAATTATACTGAGGGGGTCAACTGCCTACGAAACGATAGCCCACGCCTGATTCCGTCAAAATCATGGTCGGTTGATTGGGGTTGTCTTCAATTTTTTTACGCAATTGACCGACAAAAACACGAGGATATTCACTGTGTTCGATATAGCCAGGGCCCCATATTTCACGTAGAATAAAGGCATGGGTCAATACTTTTCCTTCATTTTTGACCAAAAGCATGAGTAAAGCGTATTCAGTTGTTGTCAATTTGACGATTTCATTGTTCTTTTTTACTGTTCGAGCAGTAAAATCAATTGTTAAGTTTTTGATGTTTAGAATAGGTTCAATATTAGGCGTTTGGGTAAACCTAAAAGCTGAGCGAATCCGGGCCATCAATTCCCCTGTGCGGAACGGTTTGACCAAATAATCGTTTGCTCCGCTGTCTAAGGCTTTGATTATCTCTGTTTCGGAATGGCGAGCCGATAAAATGATGATGGGTTTTTGAAACCACCCCCTCAGTATTTTGAGCAAATTTTGTCCGTCGTCGTCAGGTAAACCTAAATCTAACAATATTAAATCGGGTTGGTGCATGGCTGCAAACAGTTCACCTTCCTTCGCAGTTGCCGCCTGTAACACTTTATATCCGTTAGCTTGTAATGTTATTTGCAATAATTTGCGAATAGCCCCCTCGTCATCTATGATTAATATGCTCTCTTTATCCATGGTGAATCGTTTGTGGTAAAATGGTTGTAGGTAGTTCAATAACAAATAATGCCCCGTTATCTAATTTGTCTAGGGCTTTAATCCTGCCGCCTTGTGCTTCCACAAAACCTTTGGCGATGAATAAACCTAAACCTGTTCCACCAGTTTTTGTATTGTCTAAACGGTAAAACTTGCTAAAAACAGCCCCCATTTCATCAATTGGAATACCCTTGCCATTGTCGGAAACTTCGATTTTTAAAGTATATGTTTTTGTATTTTCCTTTGACTCACCTTGTTTTTCTGAATAGAAATCAGCACTTCCTTCCTCTTTTACCATATAAGCTTTGATGGTAATCAGCGATTGTTCGGGCGTATAATTAACGGCATTGTTGATGAGATTGGTCAATACTTGCTCCATCAATCCGAAATCTGATTTGACCAAAGGAAGGTTATCGGCAATTTCAATGTGCGTTTTATGGTCGCTTAATTTCTTTTGAAGTTTGTTTAATGTATTGTAAATCAATTCATTAACGTCGCACCATTCAAAATTGGGTTTAATAAAACCAGATTCTAAACGCGAGGTATTGAGCAGATTTTCAAGTTGATTGTTCAAACGCAAAGCGGCGTTTGTAATTTCGGAAGTCAATTCTTGTTTGTCCTGTTTCGACAGTTTTTCCTCATTTTCCTGTAACACATCGGTTGCGCCCAAAATGGTTGAAATCGGCGTTCTCAACTCATGTGAGAGGGAATCGAAAAGGGTATTATACAGTTTTATAGATGTTTCTCGTTCTTCTTTTTGAAAGGCAATATGCTCAAATTGGCGCAGTTTATAGTTGAAAACACCTGCTAACAGAGCCATTACGAAATACATGACTAAGAGCAAAGCATCTTCTTGATTCCCAACGGTAAACGTAAAATAAGGTGGAATGAAGAAAAAATCCCAAATTAATGCGCTTAATGTGGCGGCCACTAAAACAGGGTAGAGGCTGAAACGCATTGCCAAAACGGAGACGGTGAGCAACAATAACAACGCAACAGAGTGATAGCCAATCCAGTCCGTAAAAGGATAACACAGAGCGGCTACGCTCAAAACAATAAGAATACTGAAAAAATAGTGCCTGATTCGCGATTGGCTTCCCATATTTTTGATTATTTTAGGATGCAAAGATGGGCGCTTATTTGTAAAGGCAAAGTAAAGATGTGGGCGAAGGGTGTAAAGATTTTATAAAGATGAGAAAGGGGAGGAGGTTTTAATTAACACTATTTTACATAACCTTCCGATGGATTTGAAACCATCGGAAGGTTATAACATTAAGCTACATGGTCTGGATTCATCCAAAATATCTCCCAAATATGCCCATCTAAGTCGTTGAAACTGCGGGTGTACATAAAGCCGTGGTCTTGTTTAGGTCTTTGACGGGTAAATTGATGAAAATTTGAGTTGCCATTGTTTTTTGATTGTTTTTTGATTGTTTTATGAGTGATGAAAAAAATTAAGAGTGTTTTGACCGCATAGCTTTTACTTTTTTGAGGGTGTCATCTGTTACAAACTGTTGATAATCAGTAGATTCAGCAGGGTAGAGGGCGATTTTTCCTTCTTCGTTATTATGCAAACCCCAACCATACCGTTTAGTGAGTGGCGAAGCGCGAAAACAAGGTTGACCTTTTGAAAAAAACAGTTCTCTTTCCCTTTCTAAATTGTCTGTATGATTGTTTTTGGTTGCAAAAACATGAAAAAGTACATCGTCGGAGGTGTAGCGATAAGGGTTTGCCATAATCATATCGAACTGCATATTGGCAACCGTTTGTTTTTCCCCTTTTTGTGGTGGAATTTCGGCTGATTGCATGGCTGAATCTTCTGCGATTTCGATAAATGTGTTGAAATAGTTTGTGGTGTGCATAGTTGAAAGTGATTTATAATTAATGGATAGTTGATAATGGATAATTTAAAACGTGAAAATCAGTTTGGTGCTACAATACTTATAGGTAAACTATTTTCAATTGAGTATAAATAGTTAATTTTAGTCAGAATACTGAGGGGGTACTTTGATGCGAAAGCCTTCCTTTTTCAAGGAATATTAGCACATTTTATAAGGTTTTTAACCCATTTTTTCGCCTTTAATCAACCAAACAGATTTTATGGATTGCTCTTTCAAATGCAAAAACGTTTTGCGCTCTTCATCTCGCATAAAATTTTGAAAATCGGCATGTGTAGGAAATTCGACTAAATGGATTTCGTATGGGTGTTCGATTGTGCTTTCGATAAAACTCTGTTCAGATGGTCTCACACGCAGCAATAGTTGTCCATTGTATTTTGAAATTAAAGGAATCGCTACGTCTTCAAATTGATGAAAAGTGGCTTCTTGACCTTCTTTGATGTAGATGAGTTGTGTGAAATATAAGCTCATTTTTTAGGCTTTTTAGCCGCTTTTATGCGTTGTTTTTCTTCATTTTGTTCCATTTGTCGCCAGACAATTTTTTTAACCAATGCTGTTGGCAATGGATTATCAACGGTGAAACTGATAGTGCCTTTTGATGTTTTATAAGGTTTCAGTTCTTCTTTGAAGTGTTCAACCGATGAAGCACCAGGGAATAGGCTACAATGGTTTTTGAAGGCTGCAAAATAAACCAACATGCCTTGATATTTGAAAGCAGGCATCATATAACTTATCGTTTCCTCCGCTTCGGGTGCGGCTTCTTTGATGATTTGGCGCAACGATTCCAAGGCAAGGCGTTTGTCATCTGGTACTGTTACTAAGTATTCATCAATGTTTTTAGGCAAAGGTGTATCTGAGTTTTTCATCATTTCCTGTGTTTTAAGTAAAAAATACTGAGGGGTCAATTGAGTACCTCACATTCAAAACCATTTAAAGAAAGCAAAGCTATTGTTTTTTTGGACAAACATTGTCTCCTGCGACCCTCAAAATACGGTCGCAATCTTCCAAATCAAAGGTTATCCGACTATTTGGAAAATAATCGGATAATGCTTTGATTAGCCTTTCGGCTTGCTCATCTTCTTGAACGTTTGTTTTGAAAACCTCTATCATGGTTGGATATTGGAAAAATTATAGGCTTTGCATTTGCAGCTTTTCTCCTATTTTTTTGTAATAATAGATGTAAGAAACGGCTAAAATGCCAAGTACAACCAAAGGGAAAATGGCTTGACCACCAAAGCCATCTACGGCAGTATGACTTACAGAAGCAGCGATAAAATCAAAAGTAAAACCTGCATAAGCCCACTCTTTGATGCGTTTTGGTACTTGTGGCACTATTAAAGCCAATGCACCCGCGACCTTAAAAACAGCGATCATTACGCCAAAATAAGCAGGATAACCCAAGTGGCTGATGCCTTCTTTTGCCATTTCGGTTTGAGAAGTGAGAGCGGGTAAAACGCCTTCAAATAAGAAGATGAGCATGGTTGTTGACCAGTAAATGATATTTGTCTTTTTCATTTTGTTGTTGTTTAAAAATTATTTTAAATGTTGTTTAGATATTGATAGTCAAGTAGTTATGATTTTTTTTTGTCATTCTGAACGAAGTGAAAGAATCTGAATATTATTAAAAACAGATTCTTTCACTTCGTTCAGAATGACAAAAATTGCGGTCAGAATGACAAAGAAAAGCGTTTCGGATGGTGGAAAATGTCTTTATATCTTTATACCTTTACAATTAGCCATCATACGCCTTCTGCAAATCAGCGATGATGATTTTCTTCATTTGCAACATTGCTTGCATCACGCGCTGCGCTTTTACACGGTCAGGATCGCTCATTAATTTCATTAAGATGGGAGGCACAACTTGCCATGAGATGCCATATTTATCTTTCAACCAAGCACATTGACTTTCTGCGCCACCATCTTTAGTCATATTATCCCAAAAATAGTCCACATCTTCTTGTGTTTCGCAGTTGATAACAAAAGACACGGCTTCATTGAAAGCAAAGGCGTGAGGCATTGCGCTGCCCATAATCGTATGAGTTTGACCATTGAGGCGGAATTGGGCATATTTGACCGCATCTTTGGGCGCGGGTTCTTCTGCCATATAACGGGAAATGCTGTCTATTTTCGAGTTATTGAAAAGAGCAGTATAGAAATTAACTGCTTCTTCTGCTTGGGCGAGTTGTTCCCCTGCAAACATAAAACACGGAACGATTTTTTGCCCATAATCGGCTATTTTGCCTAGCATGACTTGCCACGACAACCCGAAGCGGTCTTGACCCCAACCATATCTGCCACTCCAAGGGTAGGTGTCGAGCGGCATCATCACTTGCCCCCCCTCAGTCAATTTATGCCATGTGGCATCTACTTCTTCTGCCGTTTCGCAAATGACAAAAAAGGATACGGCAGGATTGAATGTAAACATCGGCCCGCCATTGAGGGCAGCAAAGTCTTGCCCTTCGAGTTGAAAACCAGCGGTCATAACCTTGCCATCGGGCATACGATTAAGACTTTGAATTTTTGAATTGTCAAAAACAGACGTATAAAAGTTTACGGCTTCTTCGGCATTGTCATTGAACCATAAAAAAGGCGTGATTTTTTGATTGCTCATTGGTCAGTTATTTTCAACATGTTTTTTAAAATTGTTTAAAATCGCTTGCCAACCACCTTGTTGCAATTCAACAGAATTCTCTGTTTCGGCTTCAAATGTTTCTGAAACAACTGTTTGATTGCCTTTATCTGTAAAAGTGACGTGAAGCGTCCGACCATCGCCCAATGTAGAAGCGATGGACTTGTTTGTGGTTATTTCATCATAAATACCCCAAAAATCAAAGCTAAAACTGCCGTCTTTGGCTGCCATCGTTGATAGAAATTTGCCACCTACACGAAGGTCATTTTCAGCTTTTGGCGTATGCCAATCGGGGGAAGCATTGTTCCACGCCATGATATCTGTTGGATTTATCCATGCGTGCCATACTTTTTCTATGGGTGCGTTGATGGTGGCTTCTACGGTGATTTTTACTTTTTCCATTGTTATTTTGATTAAAATTGTTTAAAAATACTGAGGGGTGTTTAGGAAATGATGAATTATAAATGATGATTGATGAATTTTTAAGTATTGATTTACAATGTTTTATACTACAAAATGACAGGTTTTATTTCATTCATTTTCCTTAGAAAAGAAAATGAGGTTTAAAAAAACTAAACGTCTTTGTATAAAGATATAAAGACGAGTTTAGTTTTTTGATGCAAAAAACATTTAAATCACAATTAACAATTTGTTCTTTATTTGAATCAAGTTATAAAGATAAAATGTTTTAATTAAAAATAAAAATTTTGATTAAAAAAAACAAAGCCGTCCATTCATTGACTTGAATGGGCGGCTTTGTTTATATAGAAATGCGATGAAAAATGACTAAGTATTTTTGAAAATCTGTTAAAAACCAACGTTTTACAAATTCATCATTTATAATGCATCATTCATCATTTCCTCAAACTTATTGCTTAATAAAACGCATCACACGCAGTGTTTCATTGTTCGCAACATTCCGAGTTGTGATAAAATACATGCCGCTTTCGAGGGCAGAAACATCAACCGATATTTGACTATTGCCTTGCGCCACTTTTTGTTGGCTTCTCAAACGGCTACGTCCTGCGATGTCTGTCCATTCAAAAATAAGGTCGCTTTCATTGTTCATTGTCAAATCCAAAGTTACTACCGATGTTTTAGCAGGGTTTGGATAGACAGAAACCAAGTTGACTTTTGTATCGAAAGTAACGTTAACGACTTTTGAAAAACGTCTTTTGCCGTCCACGTCCACCATTTCAAGGCGGTAGTAGTTTTGACCAGCAAAAGGTTTGTCGTCAATAGCTTGATAAGTACCTGAACCTGTTGCTTTTACAGTTGTCAAAAGTGAGAAATACTTGCCATCGTCCGATTTTTGAACATTATATTGACTAAAGCCTGTTTCGTTAGCAGATGCCCATTTGAGTTGAACCGCTTCTTTGTTTTTAGCAGCATTGAAAGACAATAAATCAAGTGGTAAAACGGCCGCAGGGAACGCCAACATGAACAAGCCGTTACCGTGTGTGCCGAGAACCATTTTGTTGTCGCTTGGGCGCAAACGCATCGCAACAGAAGGCGAAAAAGCGATTTCGTCTAAACCAATTCTTTCCCAAGCTGTGGTTGCGCCGCTTAAAGTCATTGTTCCGTAAACCCCTGTAGATGTACCAACAATATAAACCGGTGTAGAACCTGCGCGTACAATCATCGCTGAACGTGCGGATGCCAATTCAACAGGTGTTCCTACAGGGCCTTCTACATTGACCCATGTTGGTGTAGCAGCAGTGGCATCGGCTGTGTACCATACGCTCGGTGTTGCATAGTTAGAATAAGTGACCATAATCTCTTTGTCGTCGTATGGATTTGTGGTAATATCACTTACATAGCCTGTCGCTCCAGTAGGTGTAATATCAATCGGTGCGGTTGCAATTGCACCAAAAGCAGGATCTGCTAAACGATAAACTTTTGCATCATTTGTACCTATATACATTTTACGGTTGGCATTTGATGCGCTATAAGCGGCGTTGCCCATGCCAATATTACGTGTTATGGATAAAGCAGAAACATTACCCGAAAGCGTAGCGGCAACACCTGTCATTTCTTCCCAACCTGTTGTAACATCCCCAATAGTTCCGTCAGCAATAGCGGTTGCGTTGCGTGTACGATACAGTTTTTTCGCATTTGTGGGATAATATAAATGATTTGTATTGTCAGCATCTAACAAAAAATAGGTTTTAAAGCCTTGGGCTTGACCTGTCGGTTTAATGTCTGAACCAGCGCCATTAACTATCCTTGAAATACTGCCATTTTGCGTCGCTACGATGACATTATAAGTGTTGAAGTCTGTTCCACTGATTACACCGATGCACGTACCATCGCCGCCGTGAATTTCCTTTGCTTGTGCTGTACTTGGTTGTAATGTGATGGCATTGTCTTGTGCCGCACCGGCTACAAAATCAGAGCCGTTTGTTGGGTTGATATCTGCTCGATAGTATTGATAAGTAATATAACCCGAAGTTCGGTCTGTCCAGGTATAGCCGCCTGTGGCCGTAGGAGCGATAGTACCTGTTACATCTGTTTTTCTGATACCGCCGTCATTACCAGCCCACATGGTAACGTTACTACCTGGTTCAAAAAGGAGTAAATGGTTGTCAACGTGTAGATTAGTGGCATTGGCAGCACCTTGGTCGCCACCGATGTATTTATAATCAGAAGTCAAGCTATCTAAGCGATATATTTCTGTACCACCCAGGAAGATAATTCTGCTATCATCGGGCTTGGTTGTGATACACATATTGTATCCATCTTGGAAGTTAATCACTTTCGGGTCAGAAGTACCCCCTGCACAAGTACCAATTTTCTGTGAGTGATCCGTCCAAGTCATACCAGTCGGATAATAGAATTGTAAACCAGCATTGCTTGTACCACCGCCCGTACACGTAATAGGCGTTGTCGTTTCATAAAATGCATAAATATTAGCCGTATTGCCTGCATTTGCCAAAGTGATACGCTTCACGCCACCTGCTTGTAATTGCGTGGGCGTTCTGATTCTTGTCCATGTAATACCATTTGCAGAATTATAAATACCGCCTTGGTCACTCGCGGCAGCACCATGTATGGCTGCGTAAAACACATTACCCACAGCGTTATAGATGATTTCTGTCGGATTGGTTCCTGCTGTTGTTGTATTACCTGCAACATTAGTCCACATTGCACCGCCGTCATCTGAGCGTTTTATCGTTTCACCTGCGGCGACAAGTACCGCCCCATTATTAGGGTCAATGATAATACGATTGATATTGTCAAAATCATTGTCATAACTGTACAAATTGCCTTGTGTACTTGCCAAAGCTGTCCATGTCAAGCCATTGTCAGTTGATTTCCATACACCATTACCTAAGTATTGTGCACCAGTACCACCTGCACTGCTACTGTTTTCACCCGTTCCAAAATACCAAGTGTCTTGGTTATTACCTGTTGTCCGTGGGTCTTGAGCAATAGCTGTCACACCGTGGATAAGACCTGCAGGTGTTATCCGCGTCCAAGTTGCGCCTCCATCAGTTGAACGAAAAAGACCTGACGACACACCTCCTGCTAGGATGATTTGCGTATTCCGTTTATCAAAACCAATCGCCCGTGTACGACCACCGTAGTTGTTCGGCCCGCGCGATGTGACACCAATCGTTGGCAAAGTCCGCAAAGTGACACCGTCTTCACCCAATTCTGCGGGAAGTTGGAAAGCGTGTGTTTTTTGAGCTGCAGCGATTTCTTTTTGGTGGATGCCGCGTGGGATTTGACCTGTTTTTGGGTCTTTAATCATCTCAAATTCAGCAGCCCAGCGTCCTTCGACTGATTTTCTTTCAGCCGCTTCGTCTTCTTCGTTTTCTTCGTAAGCCAATTTGTCGTTATCAACTTCTTTTTGGCTTGAATGTGATGTATTTACTGAGGGGGTTGTTTTTTTGGTTTTTGAAGGTTTAGCAGTAGAGACTGCGTTTGTTTCGCCTTTTGTTTCAGGCGTAAGCACTTGAATAGGTGCGTTTTCTTGTGCCGCTGTTGGAGCAGTGACTTCTTGTTGGGTGATACCTGTTTCAGGTGAAACCACAGAAGTTTTTTGCCAAACATAATTGGCTGCGCCTAAACATAGGGCGAAAAAGCAGATTATAGCAATCGGCTTTTTAGTAAAATTACTTTTCATAAGTTAATGAATTATATAGATTAATGAATTAAAAAATTAGAAAATTAGAAAATTAGAAAATTAGAAAATTAGAAAATATTTTATTTTCGTATTTATTTTGGAACATGAAGCAAAATTAGATAAATAAACAACAATATGATTTAAAACTATAAAATTGCAAATTTTGAGAAATCACGTTTAAAAGGATAAGATGCCGCCCTCTGTATCTGATGATGATAAAAGAAAAAGTGCTTATCTCTAACCGAGTGATAAGCACTTTGATTAATACGCTTAATAAATTATAAAGTTTTAGTATTTAAAAAATAGAACCCAATCTAACACCACCCCAACGATGCAGTTTCCCTGTTTCAAATTCTTTTGTGATAAAAGATTGGCAATACTCTAAGGTGAGTTTCCGAATTTTCATAACAACACCAAAGTCGCCTTGAAGTGTCAAACGGGTTAAGTCTTTAGCAGCAATCGTGTAAGGACTTGTTTTGTTGAACAGACCGCCTTGTAATGTGGCATCATAAACCGTAAATCCAGGTTGTAATTGACCATAAACATAATACCGAAATTTCTTTTTAGTGGTTTGAGTTTGAGCATTTGAAGCATAAGGATTCGGGATATTACCGACCATAAAATTTAAACCTGATTTAATTTTATCCGTATGCGTACCAACTCTTAATTCAGAATAAGAATTGACCAAAAACACATTGCGGTATTGATACAACGCTTTTTCATAATTGATTTGATAGTTCAAAATCACATCATTGGCAATTTGATACTCCCAACCCAACGGCGTGATGTTTTTCAACCATTCATGTATTTTGACTTGCATTTCTCTGCCTCCTGCTTTACTTCCGATAACGCCCATTGTCAAAGTGGTTGAAAGACGTTGCTGTTTCAAGGTGTCAATGGCAGTCATGAAGCTGCTAAAAGAGAGATTGCCACAAAACGGACGGTCGCCATACCGTATAAATTCACTTCTGATACTGGTAGGTGTATAACCAAAATGGTCAAAACGAACACCATATT
This sequence comes from Saprospiraceae bacterium, assembly GCA_031367705.1. Classification (GTDB taxonomy): domain Bacteria; phylum Bacteroidota; class Bacteroidia; order Chitinophagales; family Saprospiraceae; genus JAAFJT01. The sequence continues at coordinate 16,140 of JANLQI010000112.1, forward strand.
TGGCATCGCTTTGCTTGGGTTTGAGCAGCAATTTATTGAGTGGATTGTTCTTCAAAACAGGATGTACGAATTCTAATGTTATGCCTTGCGTGTAGTATTCGTCCGTTGCCGTAAAATAGTCGTTGTCGTAGTGAAATCGAAAATATTTATCGCTTTCATTGTTTTTGATAGACGACGTATTGTCAATGACTTGGGCTTGTGAGTACGTGCATAGTAATATGCCTAAACAGGAAAGCATGATTTTATAATTTGTCATAAGTCTTTATGTTTAGATACGAAGGTTCGAGTTGGTTTGGATTTTTTTGGATAAAAGTACCCCCTCAGTATAAAAGCCCTAAAGCCTTGAAAATAACCACTTTTCAAGGCGTTTTTTTAAAAAACAACTATATTTGTTTTCAAAAAAACAAGATGAATGCCTATTACGAGAGACTTTATAACCATCTAAAAAGAATCGTTCCCATCACAGAAAAGGATGTGGAATTGATGATGTCTTACGCTAAGATTACCAAACTCAAAAAGAAGTCTTTTTTGTTTCAAGGAGGGGAAATTGCCCGTTATGTTGGGTTTGTCAATCAAGGTGTTTTGCGTTATTATTATACCGATGAACAAGGGGAGGAGCATATCATCTATTTTGCCCAAGAAGAATGGTGGATTGGCGACCTCAATAGCTTTTATGGGCAAGTGCCGACACCATATTATCTTCAAGCACTCGAAAACACAGAACTGTTTCTTTTTACTCGTGAGAACTTTGACTCTGTCAGGTCTCAGATTCCAGCTTATGACGAATATGTAAAGGTGCGGCACGCCAAAGCCACGGCAGCGCGCCTCGATTCGATGATGAGACTGCGTGCAGAACATGCAGAAGACCGTTATGAGAAGTTGCTTAAATCATTTCCAGACATTTTTCAGCGTGTGCCGCAACATTATATTGCTTCGTATCTGGGAATCAAACCTCAATCGTTGAGTAGGATTCGGAAAATTATT
>JANLQI010000128.1:0-6885 GCA_031367705.1 Saprospiraceae bacterium
AAAAAAAGCAAAAACCAATCGAATTCCTGTTTACTATACCTGATTTCTACTACTTCTGCAACCAGATTCTAAAATTGGTAAATCGTTGCGAAAGAATTATCATACGTATAATCGGCTGAGAAAACCAGAGGTTTTTAAGACACCAATGTATAAAAAAACCAGTTCGAAAATCGGTTTTCATCCGTTTTGTAATGTTTTTATCATATTGTTTTAAAAAATGGGCTGAAAAATCATTTGCCTTTATACTTTCAGATGCCCAAAAGGCAGCCAGTTGAGCCGAACGCATCGCATGACCGACCCCATAACCTGTTAATGGGTGTATTGACCCAATAGCAGAGCCAGTCAACAACATTCTTTCAGCCGACATCATTCGAGGATTTGTACCTAAAAGAATGGACGTTCCTTTCGTTTTTTCTGCCAAATTATCTGGTGTGAAACGCCCTTGCAAGTTGGGTATTGTGTTTAAAGATTGGTCAACCAATTCGTCGAGTTGTCCCTCAAATTGGCTTACAGACGTTTGATTAATGCCCATTTCAACCATAGTCAGATTCGTTAATATGGGGTTAATCAACATAATATGTTGAACAGGTTTGGTTACTATATAAGTTTCAGTTATAAATTGACCCGTGGTGTTGGGTTTATCTGGCTTATAATATCGGCGCAGGAAAAGCATTTTATCGCCCTTATCACAGTATTGCGTACCAAAAATTTTTTTCAAAAAAAGGGGCTTTTCACCTGTGCAAAATAAAACCAATTGTGCCTTAATTTGAATTTCACCACTTTTATCTTTAATCACGACCCCCTCAGTATTTTTATCAAAATCCTTCAAATAAACATTTTCTAAACAGGTTGTTAAAGGGGAAATTTTGGCTTTTTGATATAAAAAATTGTCAAACAGACTGCGTTTAGCTTTCAAAATAGGTGTTACTTTTTCACTAAAATGCAGCACTGTATTTTCATTTTTAGGTTGCAAACTACAATAGAGGTGCCTCGATTTATGAAGAATGCCTTGTGCCGTCAGTTCTTCTTCCCATTCGGGGTTTAATTCTCTTAAGACATGACCCACTCGACCTGAAAATTGTTCGCCACATACCTTGTCTCTTGGGAAAGATTGTCTATCCGTTAAAATATGCGGAATGCCATATTTTGATAAAAAAAGCGAAGCAGTTGCCCCTGCTGGGCCAGCACCTACTATACAAATCGGGGTATTATAAGTCGTCATTGTGAAAACCTTCGTGTTTGGATAAAACTGTTTGATTATGAATATTGTAACAAATGTAGAAAGAAATGTGGTCTGAACACTAAAGTGAAATCGTTTTATTGTAAAAGCGGTGGGACTATTTCGACAAACTAAATGGGAATGCCCCCTCAGTATGCGGCATAAAAGGAGTGATTTTAATCGTCAGATTTTGACATAAAAAGTCCCCTCAGTATGTTGATACTGAGGGGGGCATTTTTCACTTTTTACTTAAATTTCGTTTTTCACATTTTCTTTTATCCAATTGACACAGCCAGAAAAGTGTTCAAAAATGTATTCTTTTGAAATCAAGTCGGGAATAATGTCAACGCGTTCCAACATATACAAGGGTTGTTTTTGGATGCCTGTCAAAAGCACTGTTATTCCATTGCTCACCAAACCAATGACAGCGTCTTCGAAGGCATATAAACCTGATTGATCCATATATTCCATCCGTTTCATTCTGATGACGACGACGGATGCGGTATCTGGAATTTGTTTAATCAACTGTTGAAAATCACTTGTCGAACCAAAAAACAAAGGACCATTGATGTGTTTGATAAAGACTTCTTCTTTTAAGTTTATTGGGAAATCAGTTTCGTCTGCCCAAGCTTTTTCTTCGTCAAAAGATTCAATTTTGGATTGTTTGGTTGTCAAATCGCCGATTTGCTTCATAAACATAAGGGACGCAATGACTAAACCAATGCCTACAGCAAAGACTAAATTCCAAAAGGTTGATAATATCATAACCACCAACATGATAACAACTTCTGGGCGCGGCATATAAGGAATCGCTTTCAACCCTTTATAATCCATAACGCCAATACCGACCGTAATCAGGATACCCGCCAATACTGCCGCGGGGATTCGAGAAGCGATTGGTCCTAATACCATCAAAATAGTCAATAGCAGAATACCCGCAATCATGCCCGACAAACGCGTTTTGCCGCCTGCATTGATGTTTACAACTGTTCTAATCGTCGCACCTGCGCCTGGGATACCACCAAAAAAAGCAGCAACGCTGTTGCCTATACCTTGTCCGATTAGCTCTTTTCTTGGATTGTGTTGTGTTTTTGTCATATTGTCAGCGACAACTGAAGTCAACAAGGAGTCAATCGCACCGAGTAGAGATAAGGTTAATGCTGTAAATATATAAGGTGTCGTATTGGCTAAACTAAAATTTGTAAAAATGCTAAAATAGGGCAAAGGCAAACCGCTTGGTATTTCTTCAATCGGGCGATAATTTAAGCCAAACCCAATAGCAACCCCTGAAACGACCAAAAGTGCAACCAATGTACTTGGAATAACGGTCGTAATGCGTTTAAATCCAAAAATGATGATAATGGTGGCAGCAGCCAACGCCAATTCCAACCAGTTGATATTTTTAAAAGCTCTCGGCAAAACCTTAATAGTGCCGATGACACCAGACGCATCGTTTTTGGCTAAGGTTTTTGATTCAACCAAAATTTGTTCATCTGTTATCTGTTCTGCTTTGGCAACGGTTTCTTTGAAATCATCTAAGACCATGATGCCATCGCCTGCTTCTTCTTTTAATATGTTTTCCAAGATGACTTCCTGTGCAAAAGGTTTGTATTGGTTCACAAATTCGGTATCTTCCTTTGGATTATAGCCTATGGAAGGAAGGATTTGAGTCACTATGATAATCAAACCAATAGCCGTCATAAAACCAGAAACGACAGGGTAGGGGATATACTTGATGTATTTTCCAAGGCCAATTAAGCCTAAAATGACTTGAAAAATACCTGCTAATAGAAAAACAGACAAAATGGTTGGTAAGGCTTTGCTCACATCGCCGTCTGAACTGGCGACGATACTGGCTATAACCACCATACTAATGGCAGTCATGGGTGCCGTTGGGCCTGAAATTTGTGTATTGGTGCCGCCAAAAAGGGCAGCAAAAAAGCCTACAAAGATAGCACCGTACAGTCCAGCACTGGGGCCTAAGCCTGAACTGACACCGAATGCCAATGCCAAAGGAAGTGCAACGATACCTGCGGTTAGTCCGCCTAATAAGTCTCCTTTAAAATGAGAAAAATCTAAATCGAATAATTTTTTCAATGAATTTACAATTTTATGTAACGGTAATATAGACACGGGTTTTACATAGACACGTATTTTAAGTGTTTTGCTTTTTAGTTTAATCTGTCAAAAATGCTTTGTGAAACCGATTAGTTGGTCATAAAACGCTACAAGGTTAAAAAATAAGGGCCGCAAAGGTACTAATAAAATGGGAGCTATTAAATCAATAGGGCATATTAGGTCAATAAATTGAAATGAATGAGGGCATAATTATTTTTGATGTTATTTTACCAATACCATTAAAAATTGCGCCGTTATGTACACTATCAGATTGTGCCACATAATTAAAGCATGTCAACACCCCCTCAGTATTTGACTTATATTTGGCATGTGATTTATTAAAAATATTTTTTTATCTCTAAAACGCTTTAAAATGAAACAGTCAATCAGAATTTTCGCAACCGTTTTCGCAACTATTTTATTTTTAACCCAACAATCTTTCGCACAAAATGACCGAATTAAAGCAACCAAAACACCTATTAGAACAACCACAACGCCCATCACCGCATCAACCAATATAACGGCAGTACCCCTTTTAGCTGCACAAACGGCTTGGGTCGCTCACCACAATCTAACCGCACAGCAATATCAAGCCGATTTTGATAATCTTTCTAAACAAGGTTATCGTCCAACGTCCATTTGTGGCTATACCGATAATGGACAAGAACGTTATGCCAATGTATTTGAAAAAAAAGGTGGTGTCGCTTGGGCAGCACGACATGGTTTGAATGCGGCGCAATACCAAGCGGCTTTCGATGATTTCGCAAAACAAGGCTATCGTCCTACCATTATCAGCGGCTATTCTGTGGGTGGACAAATTAAATTGGCTGCTGTTTTTGAAAAAAAAGTCGGTAGTGAATGGATTGCCCGCCACAATTTGACAGCCGCACAATATCAAGCGACTTTTGATGAATTTACTAAAAAAGGGTTTTATCCTGCTTTTATCAATGCCTATATGTCAGGCAATCAAGAGTTATTTGCTTGTGTATTTGAAAAAGGAAACAACCCCGCTTGGGCAGCGCGACATGGTTTGAATGCTGCACAATATCAAGCCGCTTTCAACGAATTTACGGGACAAGGTTATTATCCAAAAGTGGTCAGTGGCTACAACAAAAATGGCACTGACTTGTATGCCGTTATCTTTCAAAAACCTGCCAATGCCGCTTGGGCAAGTCGTCATGGCATCAATGGACAATTTTATCAAGGTATTTTTGACAATATGTTTTATCAAGGTTATCGCCCTGTTTTTGTCAACGGTTATGCGAGTGGCAGCAATGAAAAGTTCAATGTACTGTGGGAAAATACCCAGATGAATGTCAATGATATTCAAAAAATTGATACTGAAATCAATAAATACCGCACCGAACAAGGCATCAGTGCGTTGTCGTTGGCGGTTTGCAAAGATGGTCGTTTGGTTTTTGCAAAAAGTTATGGTTTAGCCAATAAAACAACAGGCGAAGAGGTGAGTCCAAGTCATTCAATGCGTATTATGAGTGTTTCAAAACCCGTCACTTCGGTAGGTATTATGACTTTGGTTCAACAGAACAAACTGTCTTTGGATGCAAAAGTCTTCGCACCTGGCGGCATTTTAGCAACAAAATACCCGACAACGAATACGGATTTGCATAAAATAACAGTCAAACAACTGTTATGGCATACTTCAGGTTTGAGAACCTGTAATGGTGAATCCGAGTTTTGGAACAAAAATAGCTCCGTTAAAGATGCTATGACAGTGCTGTTGAAAGACCCCAACATCTTCCTATACAAACCAGATGCGGCGAACCTTAAATATAATTATGCGAATACCAATTACTTCTTTTTAGGTCGAGTCATTGAAGAAGTCAGTGGGCAGACCTACGAAAATTTCATTCGTTCGCAGGTTTTAAACAAATGTAATATTGGTTCTTCCATGTATTTAGGCAATGCCGATGGCACATCGAAAGCAGGAGAAGTGCAATATTTACCCGAATCGAAACCCAATATGCAATTGTGGAGTGCATTTGGTGGTTGGGTCGCTCGCCCTATTGATTTGCTGAAATTCTTAGTGCGTGTTGAAGGGTCGAATACAAAACCAGATATCATCAACACAGCCACGCATACCACAATGGTTACAGGCTCTTCATTGATGTCGAGTTATGCCTTCGGTTGGGGTGTTTCTGGTGACACACAAAACCACAATGGTTGTCATGGTTCATCCCGCTCTTTTTTAGTCGAAATGTCAAATGGTATCAGTTATGCGATTATCATTTCGAATGCGCCTAATGACGATGGTTGCAGTTTTAAACTCAAAGCCGCTCTTGAAGCGGGTTTGAAAAATGTTTCAGGTTTTCCAAGTTATGATTTGTTTGATTGATGAAAGCCCCCCCCTCAGTATAGAAGCGACTAAAGCCTTTCAGACATGTTTTTGAAAGGCTTTAGTCGTTTTTATACTGAGGGGGGGCTCTGTTATGTCGCGGGTTGAAGACCTTACAATCGTATGTGTCGCGTTTGGAAACGCTCACAAGCAAGTCCGTTTTGGGGAAGTGTTTTGTGCCAGCAGGGCTGTTTCCAACTATACAAAGTCAATTGTTTTGGTTTATTGCAAATGATTTGAATTTTCCAGTCAACGCTGAATTTTGCCTCGTACATTAGTACGAACACTCAATAAGTGCTTGTCTAATATCTGCTAAAACAGTGTTTAAATGATGTAAAATCTGATGATTACTAAACCTGATGATTTTGATGCCCAAAAAGGATAAACGCCCTGTTCGATGAGCATCCAATCTTTGTTGTTCTTCTGTAAAATGGTATGCGCCATCTAATTCAACGGCTAAATGTGCCGCATGACAATAAAAATCCAATACATAATCCTCTATTGGATGTTGTTGTCTGAATCGAAAGCCTGCTAATTTCTTTTCTCTCAAGGCTTCCCATAAGAGGATTTCGGCAGGTGTCCGATGTTCGCGGAGTTTCTTCGCATTGGCGAAAATCTGTGGCGGTGCTTGGCAGTGCATTGGTTTTCTCATGTTTTCCTGATTTTGGCGTAAAACTAAATCAGGGCTTTCAACTGACCAAATAATTTCTGGATTTTACTTATGTACAACACCGTTCCCCCCCCGACCCCAAAGGGGAGGACGATAGCTCTTATTTTTTTATGTCGTGAAATGATATCCAAAGAAGTGCCGATACGCTTTCACTTTATCTGACTCCCCCTCTGGGGGCGGGGGGCGCAATCCAGCCGAAGCCGAATACGGGTTTAGAAGCGACATTCACATTATATATGGTTTTAGCGCAACGAACGGTTTCAATCCAGCCGAAGCCGAATACGGGTTTAGAAGAGACGATGAGCAACAGTACCATTGATGATACCACCTGTTTCAATCCAGCCGAAGCCGAATACGGGTTTAGAAGACTGAAACTCACAATCAGAAGTTAATGCGTTTACCATGTTTCAATCCAGCCGTAGCCGAATACGGGTTTAGTAGTTAGAGATAAGAAGGAGAATTAAATGAGTTATGTCGTGTTTCAATCCAGCCGAAGACGAATACGGGTTTAGAAGAAACAATGCA
>JANLQI010000133.1:0-17245 GCA_031367705.1 Saprospiraceae bacterium
TTTCTGTTTACACATAGCAAACAGAAAAATCAGAGTAAATCAGTCGCATCAGTCCAATCAGTGGTCAAAAAAAGGCTACATTTGTCACAAAACGAAACAGCCATGCCAGAACAATTCAAGCGACAAATTTCGCTCTACACACTCACCATGATTGCCATAGGGTCGAGCATCGGCTCTGGCATATTTAAAACACCTTCAGAAATAGCTGGATATCTGCCCGTCGAAGGTTGGATGTTTGCCGTTTGGATAGTCGGCGGACTCATTGCCTTATGTGGCGCTTTAACATTTGCAGAAATTGCTTCACTTTATCCAAAAGCAGGCGGTTTTTACGTGTTTTTGAAAGAAGCCTTTGGTGAATTACCCGCTTTTCTGTACGGTTGGACTATGCTTGTAGTCGTCAACACAGGCTCTTTGGCTGCTTTAAGCTTGGTTTTTGCTTCATATCTCAACTTTTTAATACCAATTTCGGAGACAATGCAAGTTGTTGTCGCTATTTCTGCTATCGTTATATTGACGATAATGAACGTCTTAGGTGTGCGTTTGGGCGGACTTTTTGCGAGTATTTTTACAACGGCTAAACTGTTAGGCATATTTATCGTCGTCGTAATTGGCGTTTCTTTAGGTCATACCCATGTGAATTACACCGATTTGACGTGGACGGGGCAAGCTCAAAACTTACCACTCATTTCTGCTTTTGGTCTGGCTTTGATTGGTACAACCTTTTCTTATGGTGGCTATCAACACGCCACTTTCATAGCTGCCGAAGTTAAAGATGCACAACGTATTGTTCCTCGGGCGATGCTTATAGGTATTTCTATTGTGTGTTTGGCGTATTTGACCATCAATATAGCGTATTTGAGGCTTTTACCGATTGGACAAATTACGACTTCTGGCAGTGTTGCTTCTGATGCCGTTTCAGTCGTTTGGTCTGCGGGTGCGACTTTTATTGCCTTCTTAATTGTGCTTTCCGTACTCGGTACAATAGGTATTTATATCCTCACAGCACCACGTATTTATTTTGCTATGGCAGAGGACGGCTTATTTTTCAAGCAATTTGCTACGATTCATCCACGTTACAAGACCCCTCAGTATGCCATCATTTTTCAGTCGTTGTGGACTATTGTTTTGCTTCTTTTTTGGAAAACCTTTTCCGACCTTATTACTTATGTTGTGTTTATTGATACCGCATTTTTCTTTTTAACTGCTGCCACTATTTTTGTTTTTAGAAAAAAAATTAAGGAAACCACATCAGCTTATCGAACCGTCGGCTACCCTTTTACGCCTTTGGTTTTTATGGGTATGAGTGCGTTTATTGTCATCAATACATTGATTGAAAAGCCAGTTCAAGCCTTTGCGGGCATTGTTTTTTTAGGCCTTGGTGTATTTGTATTTTATGTTTTTAAAAAGATAAAGAAGAAAGAATCAACTCAATAAAACAATATAATCTCTAAATACAAAACAAGAACACATTCAAATAACTAACTGATTGTCAAATAATTACAATATTTTTTTTCATATCAATTAGCGATTCAATTTATGTAGAACCTCCTCTACATGACTCTCCTTTGGCGCCCATTATCTAATTACTTGCTCAGAGTAATTTAAAGATTCTTCAAAAAAATGAGGAAAATAAATTTTTTCATTAAAAAAATCACCTCACTGTACACTTCTTTACCAGACTTGCTTTTGATAGAAAAGTTCCGAAATTGGACAAAAACGAAAAAAGGGGTATCGTACTTATTAAAGTCCAAAATGAAGTACTCAACCCTCTAAAAATCGTTTTTCATCATTCGAAAGTAAAAAAATACTTCCCGAAATGCTTCGGGATTCTGAAAAGAGGGGTATCTGAAAACCTCTAAAAACAGAGTAGGAAGCGGCAGCCGAAACGCTTAGAGAGTAGGCAATCATTTTTTTTTAAATTCTAAAAGTCATGAAAATTTTAAAAGGTCTTCAACTGTCAACAGTCAAAGTTGCTTTGCTTTTAGGTCTTATGGCAGCAACAAATATGGCTAATGCTGGCACTCAAATGAAAGTCTATTTGATAACAGGTAGCGACGATTTGCGTGGGAACGGCAATTATGCCTACATCACAATCAACTACACAAACGGCACAACATCTCCAGAATACAATTTAGGGGGTGGATTTACCAATAACTCAAGAAACATCAAAAATGTTACTATAAACTTAGATGTAACCAGTTTAAGTCAAATCAAAAATATCGTCATTCGCCACAATGGCAGTCCACGTTCAGGTTTCCCAGCCGATACTTACGACAATTGGGATTTGCAAAGCCTCCGCATGTCTTTTATTATAGGTGGCACAGAACAAATTTTCATGAATGAATCCGGCAGCCCTTTGGTACGGTTCACAGGCAAATTACGCAATCGCACTTTTTTGCCAACTGCTGCACCTCCTGACTTGGGTGATAAAACGAATAAGGTAAAAGTGTATCTGACAACAGGTTCAGACGATTTACGCGGCGGGGGTAACTATGCATTTATGACTATCAACTATACCGATGGTACGACTTCGCCAGAATATAATTTGGGCGGTGGTTTTGGTCAAAACACAGCGGTGACAAAAGCCGTGACGATTGGTAAAGTTGTGGCAACCGTTTCCGAAATCAAAAATATTGTTATACGACACGATGGCAACCCTCGTTCAGGTCAGCCTTTCGATAGTTACGACAACTGGGATTTGCAAATGCTGCGTGTTGCGCTTGTGATGCCAAACGGTGTAGAACAAAACATAATAAATGAACGCGGTAATCCTTTGTGTCGCTTTACCGGTGCTTTGCGGACTCGTACTTGGATTCGTTGAAAATAGTCATGCTAATAAGAGTCTTTGCGCCTTTGAACAAAAAACACCCAACAGCTTCGGAAGTTGGGCGTTTTTTTTGCGAAATTTTATTCTTTCTTAGTGCTTCTTGGAAAAAACTTTCACCTACTCCATTATTAAAGCAAAAGTCGAACAAGGCAGTCCCGAATTATTAATCAAATTACCATCGCTAAAAGGTTTCCAACCATAAAGCACACGTTTGATTTTTAAAGGTGTTTCAATGATAATCTTTCGTTTTTTTAAAATAGCGGGAACATCGTGGATATTACCATCAATAGTTTCAATTGATACCCCCCTCAGTATAGAGCCCTCTGAAACAGCAATTTTTCCTTTAAAATAGACCGTTATTTTATTCTTCTTTTGAATGGCTTTTATTGGGTTAGGTTCTTCAAAAGCGATTTTCTGTTTGTATATTTTTACCAAAGCAACCCTTGCCAAACGCTCGCCCACCGTTTTTTTATCTGTCGGATGCACGTCTGTTGGGTGTCCAACATCACTTGTAACAGCCATACCTACATTGTCTAAACTGTCTGCCATACGGCGTTGACTATCCCTAAAATAGCCCCAATTTTCAGATTTATAGCCTTTTTCAGTAGAAATCGAAGACAATTGACAAAAATAGAAGGGCAAATTTTCGCCCCATTGTTTGCGCCAATCGGCAACAAGTAACGGCAAAAGACGCTCATGTTGTTGCGCTCGAAGGAAGCTCAAAGAATTGCTCTCGCCTTGATACCATAAAAAACCTTTTATTGGAAAAGCGGTAAACGGCTGCATCGCTTTACTTAAAAATGAGGGTTTGAAAGGATGATTGTAACCAAAATCGTCTTTTGGAACTGCCGATGGATTATTTTTTAAAAGGCTGTCCAAATTTTGATGCCCCCTCAGTATACACCACGGTTCGAGGTAAGAATTATTCATCCAATCGCCTTCAAATAGCTTGTGCAAAGCTGTATCAGAACGTGTCGCTTCCTCTCGCAACCAAGCTTCCAAAGGTGAGCCACCGACCGCTAAATGTATCAAACCAATAGGAATATCTGTATTAGTTGTCACCATTTGACCAAAGTAAAAAGCCACTGCCGAGAAGCTTTTAGCACTAACAGAGTCTGAAATTAGCCAATCGCCTTCATAAAAAGCAGGAGGTTGTAAATGGTGTATTTCATTGATAATGAAAGGTTTATTCGTAGGAGATAAGACTTTTTTATAATTAAAAAGCCGTAGATTGGGATTAAAAGCCGTTTTTAATGCCTCTTTAACGTGTTTTTCATTTGCCAAAGGAAATTCCATATTCGATTGCCCCGCACATAACCACACATCACCAATGAGGATATTCTCAAAAATGATCGTTTCTGAACCGCTTTGAATCGTCAGTTTTTGACCATTTTTATTTGCTTTTTGAGGGTCAAAATAGACTTCCCAAGTGGAATCCGCTTTGATTGTTGTATCAATAGTTTTAGAAAAAAACGAAAGAGTAACCCCCTCAGTAGGAATGCCTTTTCCGAAGATATGTATAGGCTTTTCACGTTGTAAAACCATGTTGTTGCTGAACATTTTACCCAAGCTCAATTGTGCATTCAAACCATTGAACGCAAGGCAAACGAGGAAAGCAACAACAAGGTTTTTCATTAGAAAATGCGTTGAAAATGTGTATCTAAATGCTCTCGCATGGCGACTCTAAAAGCATCGGGATTACCGGTTTTGATAATTTCTACCAAATCACGATGCGATACGCCGCGTTTAGAAATAATAGATTTGTTTAAAATACCACTTTCATGGACGTATTTAAATACAGGTAAAAGGATGTGTTGAAAGCGTTTTAGCGTATCATTACCCGTCATTTCATAGAGTTTTCCATGAAAACTGATTTCTTGTTTGATGTCAAAAAGCAATCCTCCTGTATTTTCGGGTTCTGATTCTACGATTTTTTCTAAATCGGTGATGTCTTCTTTTTTAACGCGTAAAAATATCAAATCAGCCATACCGATTTCCAACGCCATCCGCAATTCAAAAATATCTTTCAACTTTTCCTTTTCCATCAGCGTTGGAAAAACGGTGCGCTCGAAGACCGATAAGACATCGGGATGCGTAACCACCATGCCTTTTTTCTTACGCGATTCCACCAAACCCATCATCCGCAAACGCAACAAAGCCTCCCTGATAACGGTGCGACTCACGCCCAGCATTACAGTCAATTCCAATTCCGTCGGAAGTGAGTCTCCGACTTTAAATTTGTTTTCAAGCAAATAATCAATCAACTGTTTTTCTACCCTATCTGCCAATGAAGTGGTATCAACAGGAACAAGTTTCTTATTCATTAATGTATAATTTGCCGCAAAAGTATAAATTTTAATTTTTCAATACGTCTTTTAATGGAATTCTAACAAAATACAAATCTCTCGAACCCTCGTACAACAAGCCAATTGTCTCTTTATCAATCATTGTCATACATGAATAGCCGTAACATGAACGCTCGTCAATCAACAATTGATTTTTTTCTAACCAGGTATTGCCTTCGTCTAAACTCAATTTTATGGTCATATTTTTACGCTCTTTGACATCATTCGGATTTGAAAATGCTAAAATATCCTTCAAATCGCCGTTTTTAGTGGAAGCGACGCGAATAATACTCGCCATACAAATTGGCTCTGCCAAAGCCGAACGAGAAGAGGAATGCTCTGTCCATGTTTGTCCAAAATCTTTTGTAATTGCAACACTGCGTGTGCCACCGCGATTGTCTCGCATATTGAGCATGATTGAGCCATCATTGAGTTCAACGACTTGCGCTTCGGTTGTATTTGACTTTGCGCCCGTACCCGATTGCCATGTTTGTCCGTGATTTTTACTGTAAATCATGGTTGAAAAAGGCATACCAGCGGCATCTCTAAATTGTGCAGGAAAAACGAGCGTTCCATCGCGCATCGAAATGCCCATGCCCGGTCCTTGAAAAAACAATCGCCAAACTGGATTTTTTACTGAGGGGGTGATATTAATCGGTTGCGACCATGTTACGCCATCGTCATCACTTTTTACCAAAACAAATTGACCTGTTTCGTCGGGTGTCATGCCTGCACCTGAACCATTCCAACCCCTATTACCATGACTCCAAAGGGCAGCTACCCAAATTGTACCCGTTTGTTTGTCCACCAATACTGTGGGGTCCCCGATGCCATCGTTTGCGCCTGTTCCCATATCCATAATGACTTTCATGGGTTGCCAAGTCAAGCCACCGTCCGTACTTCGGCTCATGCCAACGTCAACATTGGCAGGTAAATCACGGTCATTGTCGTAGCGATTGTCATAAACGGATATCAAACTGCCCTTGTTTGTCGTAGCAATGCCAGGGATGCGGTAGGTATTGACATTGTCTTGCCCCTTCTGGCGCAAGGCATAGCCGATGTATTTTGGACTGTTGGCATTAGCATTTTTGGGTGTAATTGTGCCAAAATTTTCTATTTGAACATTGTCGCATTGAATTGTTATAGTGTTCCGCACATCGGCATTATCTGCCGCTTTGCACGACAACCAAAAGAAATTTTCACCTGAAATCAAATTGGTATTACAGCTAATCGTCATTTTGCTTTGAATAGCCGTTACCGAAGCCACCAATGTTGCCTTAGTCACATCGGCTATTCCTGCCGAAGTATAAACCTCTATTTTTTCAAGGTCTTTTAAAACAGTAGGATTGCTTATTGACAATTGCATCGTTTGCAATTTATTGCCACCTTGTCCATAAGGCATACGCACCGATATTTTAGCCAAAGGATTGGTTTCCAAACCTTTAAGAATCGGGTTTTGCATATTGAAACACCAAACATCGCCTTGAAAACCTTGCGGTGTAAGGGAGGTCGTGCTACTTTTGCGACAGCAAGAGATTACCATGAGTAGAATTGGCAATGCTAAAAATAGCGCAATTTTATTTTTCATTTTTTATAATTATTTAAGTTTTATTAAAAATACCAGCGTTTAAATGCCTCAATCGCTTCATATTCTGGCAAACCCAAAGCGTCAAAATCTCTCGCCGTGCCTCTATTGCGTTCTTCTGCACGTTGCCAAAACTCACGAGCATCTGCACCGGGGAATAACGGGCGGTCTTTCTGGCTTTGGTGTTTAAAAATGGCGCGTCGTTTACGCAGCAATTCGTCGGGGCTAATGGGTACAGCCATATCAATATTCTCCAATTCCCACTCGTGCCAAGCACCGCGATAGAGCCAAACGGTACATTCCTGCATCCATTTTTCGTGTTTTAATTCTGTTATGGCTTGAAAAATAGCATCTAAACAGACACGATGTGTGCCATGTGGGTCACTCAAATCACCTGCAGCATAGACTTGATGCGGTTTTATGTCCGTCAATAAATCTTTAATGATTTGGATATCGGCTTTACTGAGGGGTCTCTTTTTTATCGTACCTGTTTCATAAAAAGGCATATCGAGGAAGTGAGGCACCACCTTTTCACTCACATAACGACAGCCCGCTTTTGCCTCCCCGCGTCGAATCAAACCTTTCAATTTCTGGACATCGGGCGCATCCACGTCTCCTGCTTTTTTATCGTGTATTTTTTGTTGAATGCTTTCAAACATGGTTTGAGTGCGGTTTTTGTCCAAACCGAAAGACTCCGTAAAATCATTCATAAAATCCGCAAAACGCACCACATCGTCATCAAAAACAGCAATATTACCCGATGTTTGATACGCGACATGCACTTCATGCCCATTATCACTGAGGCGAATAAATGTGCCGCCCATTGAAATAACATCATCATCTGGATGTGGGCTAAAAATCACGACACGCTTAGGGAAAACGGAAGAAGTTTCAGGACGATTGTCATTTCTGTCGTTGGGTTTGCCACCAGGCCAACCTGTAATGGTATGGCGCAATTGATTGAAAACTTTGACATTAATATTGTAAGCACTGTCGTATTCCGTTACCAAATCGCTCATACCATTTTCGGCATAATCGCGGGTTGTCAATTTCAAAATAGGTTTCTTTTCTTTTTTACTCAACCAAATCAAAGCGCGTTTGATGAGGTTTTGGTCTGTCCAATCACAGTCGCGCACAAGCCAAGGCGTTTTGAAACGGGTCAATTCAGAAGCCGCTGCCGTGTCGAGATAGAAAGTCGTATTCGGATGATTCTGCAGATAAGTCGCAGGAACATGGTCGCTGATGTCGCCTTCCACCGTTTTACGAATGATAAAAGATTTGCCTTCGCCCCAAGCCATGAGAATGATTTGTTTGGCTTCCATGATAGTACCCACACCCATCGTAATCGCTTTGTGTGGAACATATTCTTCACCAAAGAAATCACTCGCAGCATCTGTAATTGTCAAATGGTCAAGTGTAATCATCCGTGTACGGGACTTTGAACCTGAACCGGGTTCATTGAAACCGATATGTCCTGTGCGTCCGATACCTAATATTTGAAGGTCTAAACCGCCACAAGCAGCTATCTTTTCCTCATATTTTTTGCAAAATTCTGCAACATCTTCTTTGTTGACTGTGCCATCTGGAATGTTTACGTTTTCCCGCAAAATGTCAATATAATCGAACAAATGTTCATTCATAAAACGAACATAACTTTGCAAGGCATCGGGTTGAATAGGAAAATATTCGTCCAAATTGAAGGTGATGACATTTTTAAAACTCAAACCTTCCTCTTGGTGCAAACGCACCAATTCAGCATAAACAGATGTGGGCGTAGAGCCTGTTGCGAGACCTAAAACGCACATTTTGCCTTCATTCGCTTTACTTTTTATTAATTGAGCGATTTGACTCGCCACCACTTTTGACGCGCCTTTTGATGTCTCAAAGACGACGGAATGGATTTTTTCCAATGTATTATCCATGTTTTATTTTTTAGATATTTTTTTATTTAGTAATTGCTATTTCCCCTTATTTTTAATGCGTTCCAACGTTTGCCAACATTGATACAAGCCTCTTGGCACATGAAAACAACCTTTCCACTTGCCACCTTTCAATGTTAAAAGCGGTTCGCCTCGTCTGTTTAAATAGCCGAACCACTCACCAAATTCGGGGTCGGGGTAATGCTGCCACGTCCAATCATGCACTTTTTCAAACCATTCCCAACAGCGTTCATCGCCTGTGTGTAAATAGCCTTTAAGCAAAGCAATCAGCGTTTCAACATGTACCCACCACAGTTTTTGGTCCCAATCCAACTGTTGCGGTGGATGTCCTTTTATGTCCATAAAATAGAGAATACCGCCATGTTTTTCATCCCAAGCATATTCTAAAGTATGCAAAGCGATGTTTTTGGCGCGTTCTATCAAAGCTTTATCGCCTTTGCGCGCGCCCAAATCCATGATAAACCACATGGCTTCAATGGCATGACCAGGATTTAAAAGCCGTCCTTCAAAGCTGTCTGAAAACTGTCCATCGGGCGTGACATTTTCTAAAATTTGACCCGATTCTTTATCATAAAAAACGGTCATGACTTCATGGATGCAATCCTCTATCAATTCGTTTACAAGCGTTTTAGGCAATAAATGCTCAATTTCAAGCGATAAATTGCATAAAATCATGGGCAGAGCGAAGTTTTTCAAAGGGCGTGTGCCTTCTACGCCTTTTGACCAATGCCGTTTGGGATTATTGCGACGTTCTAAAATAGACTGAAAAGTCGTCCGTGCGATGTCCGCATATTTGTCGTTGCCCGTGGCTTTGTAGAGTTGTCCAAAAGCCATCGTTGCAAAACAATCAGAGAAAATATTGTAAGGTTGAATCAACGGTTTGCCTTCACGAGTCGTTGAAAAATACCAAGTGCCGTCGTCTGCACGTCCGTGTTTTTGTAAAAAAGCGGCACCATATTCTGCAAAATCCAACCATTCGGGTTTGTGTTCTACATTATTAAACAACATGGAAAACAACCACGTTTCACGACCTTGCAGCCAGATGAATTTATCGGTATCGAATACTTTGCCCTCGCGGGTGAGACAAGTGATATAACCGCCCCCCTCAGTATCTTTTGAGTTTTTTATCCAAAATGGCAAGACATTTTCGAGCAATTCGTCTTTGTATTGATGGAGATATGTATTGATTTTAGTTGACATGAAATTCTTAGTTATTTTATTAAAAACCTTCAGTAACACGCAAGAAATGCCCAGTAACTCGCAAGAAATGCCCAGTAACTCGCAAGAAATATCCAGTAACTCGTAAGAAAAATTACAATAAAACGCTTGAAAAGGTTATTTTAAATAGCCGCCTTCTTTCAAGATTTTAACCCATAAAATATACCCTTCACCGAGCAAATGCAGCCCATCATTGGTGTATTTTTTATCCAAACGCCCTTCGCTATCAAGGAATTTTGAATACAAATCAATGTAAGTGACCCCATCAGTATTTTTAGCCATTTCGAGCATCGCAGCGTTCAAAATCTGAATGCTTTCCTCATTTTTATCTACAAACTTTCGGAATGTATTATTAGTCGGCAAAACGCTTTGCAAGTAAATTTTGGTTCTCGGTGAAGCGGCATTTGTGCGCCTCACAAACTCCTTATAATTGTCAATAATCATCTCGTTGGGTACATTCCTTGAAATATCATTTATGCCTATCAACAAGATGATTTTCTTAGGTTTATCCTTCAAAGCATCGTCTAAACGTGCTAAAACACCAAAAGAGATATCGCCCGAAATGCCTCGATTTAAGCATTTTTTACAGTCCAATAACTCCTGCCATTCGCCGCCGTCGGTGATGCTGTTGCCGATGAAAACGATGGCGTTTTTGACCTTTGGCAATTGCTTGAAAAGGGAAACTCTTTGCTCGTAATACGGGCGTTTGTAATTGCTGTCAATTTTAGTTTGGGCTACTAAATTCCCAATACAGCCTAAAAACAAAACAAAAAATAATTCTTTTTTCATTTCAATTCGATTTTAAATATTAAACAACTCTTGTTGTCAACTTTATCGTTTTTTCAATTCCATAATTTCTTCTTCTGTGGGGTTAATTGACAGTATGATACCATTTTTATCAACCAAAAAAGAAGTAGGTATCGAATATATCTGACAATTTTGGATGATTTTATTATTTTTTTTATTCTCTCCAATCCAAGCATGTTGCCATTTAAATTTATGTTTTTCTAAAGCATACAACCATTTCTCTTTAGACTCATCTATTGAGACGTCAATTATTTTTATATGCTGCATTTTCTGTTTTGCAACTAATTCATTTAATTTATTTAGCTTTATCAAACAAGGCACACACCAACTTGCCCAAAAATCAATTAAAAGAAAACCGCTATCATTTTTGATGTTTATTTTTTCATCTGCTTCGTTATAAACTTCAAGTATTGGCATCGCTTTGCCTATTTGAACACGACTTGATAGTTGTATAAATCGTGGATTATTTGCGTATTCTGTTTCTATTTTTGATAAATTGGCATAATAGGCTGGTAAATGTTTTTTAGCTGAACTATGGTAGAAGAACATAATATCTTCGTTCATTATAGTTAGTTCTAAGGCAGAAAAAGGGTCTATTTTAAAAATGCTATCCACACAATTGAATAAACATGAAGTACATAAAGAGTCAAGGTTGGGATTTTTTTTTATTTCTTGTCCTATGTAATCAATTCCATTAAAAAATGCTTTATGGCAAAGTCCTTTACCCTCCATAAAAACCACTTTATCTTTAGCCGAAAAATCAATAAAAACATGGTCGTTTTCTCCAAGAATGAAATATGCTGCGTACACAACTTTACCTTTTTCATTTTTTTTACCAATAGAATATCCTTTATCGTAAGATTTTGTTTTGACGGTAAATCTAAATTTACCCTCTGAATCGCAAAGAGACGAATCAAGAGATGCATTGGAATACCATGTGCGTAGATAAACCATTGAATCTTTGCCAGCAAGTCCATTTATTTCTCCAAGATAAGTGTTCTCTTGGGCTTTAATAAAGGCTAAGTTTACAGTAATAAAGAAGATGATAAATAATTGTCGTTTCATAAAATGATTATTTTTTGAGCATTTAAAAAATTGGTGCAGTCCACTATGTTTATGTTCGGGGAACTTTTTAAGTTCCCCGAATATAAAATTGTCATTCTACTATTTTAAAAAGAAGCAGCCCTTTAAAATTAGGCTGCTTTCTCAACCAAACTATTAGAATTGTATGAAAACTCTCTTTTTTATACTCCTTCCGATTAATTCGGAATGTGCCATCCGTTAAATCACCTCTTTTTATCGGGTGAATAAATCAAACCCGCCATTTCATCCACATTTAAGCCATTTTGCTTGACAAAAACGGCTGTAAATTGCCATTTTACTAAGCGATATTCGGGTGTTTTCCAAGCACCAACAGGCAATTTTAATAAAACCAAATTCCAACCTTTATTCAAAAAGGCTTTTGTTGGCGGGCGCAATTCTGGGCTTTCGTCTTCGTAAGGCGTTTCTAAATCTTTGGGAATAATGCCCGCATTTTTCCAAGTTGGCGGCGCAATCAATTGACCATTCAACCAAATACGGCTTTTTTTATAATCCCACTCGCCTTGTGGTGGCGTTGCATCTTTTTCAGAACGCCCATAATTGTGAAAATTAATCCACAAACCAGTTTCTTGTTTTTTAGGCGAAAAGACATAAGTATAAACGTAAGCCGTTGAACTATCCTTTGGGTTTTGTAAATATGAGGGAACGATATCACCCCAACCGTGCCGCAAATAAACACTTGCACCAAGTGCCTCTGTCGTTGGAAAATTCAAATTGCCCTGTTCAGGTGGAAAGGATTTTGATAAATCACCACCGTTTTTAAAAGGCTCAATGATGCGCCATTTTATATCTGCCTGTTGGATATATGGAAATGGTAAATCATTGAAATTCAATTTTTTATGCGCTAATAATCGTGTTTCAAATTCTTTAAAATTGGGCTGCATTTTAACACCAATTTCTTTTTCTAAAACACCGCCACCTCGCCAAGAGCGTTCTGCCAACGTCAGCATTATCGGATAAAAACCATTCATCAACGTTATATCCCCCTCAGTATTCAGCTTTCTATCGTTCCAAATACAAGCAATTGCGCCTAATTTTTCGGCATCGCCGACAGTTGTATCACAAATATTATGGTTAAAAACACCGACCAAATCCGCCATCGGGTCAAAATGATTGAGGTAATAATTGCGTGAATCAATCACTTTCAAACCCTTTTGTGGGTGTGGGCTGCTCGTCCACATTTGGCGAATGACTTGCTTATCCGCTTTACCTCCAGGTTGCCAACCAATCACTTCCTTACCACAATTGCGAATAACCGCAATCATTTCGGAAATAAAGGCTGTGTCTTTAATCCGCACTTCATCCGTTCCGATGTGGATATAGGGCACATCAAAAAGGTCGCACCACTCCTTTAATAGCTCTTTTACGATTTTTTTACCTTCGCTTGACTGCATTTCAACGCCCGTGGCGCGTGTAAAAGCGGCACTATGACCTGGCATATCCATTTCAGGAATGAGCAAAACGTGATGTTTTTTACAAAAATCAACCAAATCACGGGCTTCTGATTGGGTATAAAACGGCCCTTCAAAACGCGTAAATACTGAGGGGTCTGTTAATTTTGGAACGACCTTACTTTCTAACCGCCAAGCCATGTCTTCTGTCAAATGCCAATGAAAAGTATTGATTTTATAAGTGCTTAAAAGCGCAATTTGACGTTTCAATTCTGGAATAGAAATAAAACTGCGTCCAACATCGTGCATAAAACCACGTATTGCAAAAGCGGGGTAATCTGTAATATCACAACCTTGCAAACCATCTTTAAGTGCTAATTGCGTTAAAGTTTGAAAAGCATAAAACAGACCCATTTCAGTGATAGCCGAAAGCCGTATTTCATGCTTTGAAATGCTTAATTGATAAGCCTCTTTTTTATTGCAAAGAACGTTTGGTATATCTTTTACAAGATTGATAACTATTTTATTTTGAGTATTTTGTACAATTTTCACTTTTCTATTCTCAAAAAAAATACTTATCGAATCTGCAATCGTTGGGCTGTTTTCGCCGCCTATTATTTTTATATTTTGATTAAAATTTAAAACCTCTTTTTTCCAAACAATGCTTTGAGGCATGGGGAGTAAAGCAAGGTTTTCAGCCCAAATCGTTGTGCTGAAAAACATAAAAAATAGGATATATAAATTAGCTTTTTTCACCCCCTCAGTAATTTTACAATTAAAAATTATTGCTACTTCCTAATTCATAATAAGTGCTTAAAAAATCCCGAAGGGATTAAACATGAATAGCCCTGAATGTAATTCGGGGTCAAAAATATAAGGTCGCATTAACCGCGAAGCGGTTGAACTATCTGATTATCAATAATTTATTGACTGTTCAACCGCTTCGCGGTTTTCAAATTTACCGTTCAATGAACCCCGAATTGCATTCGGGGCTATTCATGTTTAATCCCTTCGGGATTTTTTAAACACTTATTATGAATCAGGAAGAGCCTAAATTATTCCTCCACAAAATCATTCACTTTTGGACGTAAAAAAGCAATTTGAATAATCAAAGCGACCAAAACCACACCCGCTAAAAGGGCGAAATCATTACCTAAATTGCCTTTATCCGTTGATTTTCCAAGCCAATCCGTGATAAATGCCCCGGCAAATACGCCGACCATATTCATCAAACCATAAGCCGTTGCCCGATGTTTTGCTGAAACGAACTGACAAACAATGGGCATATTATTGGTGTCAAACATGCCGAAACCGAAGCCAAAACAAAACGCTGAACCAATCACATGAAAAAGCGATGTACCAAAACCAATGAGTATAAGCGCAGGAATCATAAGTGCCAAACCAATAGCACCTGTATAAACTCTGCCGCGTATGTTTTTTTGAACCCATCTATCCGACAAAATACCGCCGATGATGACACCTAAAAGCGATGAAACCGAAGTCGTAATGGTGGACAATGGACCTGCATGTGCCATGTCAATATTTAAGTTTTGAGCAAAAAGGGTCGGCAACCAATTTTTGACCGCCCAACCTGGAAAGCTGGGTATGGCAAAGTAAATTAGTATGAGCCAAAAGGATATATTGCTCAAAAGCAGTCTCAAACCCTTGAAAAGTGGCGGTTTTACTGAGTGGGTCAGGGTGGCATTGGTGGACTCTTTTGCATCTCTTAAAAATAGAATCAGTACCACGGAATATACCATGCCCATGCTGCCGAAAAACTGAAAAGCTGTGTTCCATGAAAAAGTATCGGCAATCGTCGCCCCGAAACCGCCTAAGGCTTGTCCCATGTAAATGCCCGTCATGTGGATGCCGATAGCTAACGACCTTGTTTTAGAGGTATGAAAATTGGCAACTAAAGCTAAACCCGCGGGCATATACAAGGCTTCGCTCACGCCCATCAAAGCTCTCAAGGCGTATAATTGATTGAAAGTCGTGGCGTAACCCATCGAAAAGGTTACGCCCGACCACACGAATAAACTCCCGACGATGAGCCATTTTTTACTCACTTTATCTGCAATCATACCCGCAACAGGACTCATAAAACCATAAATCCAAAGGAAAACAGCCATTAATCGCCCGAAATTGGCTGCCATTTGCAGTTCGGCAATGTCAATTTGCATGGAGGGTTTCATGGTGGCGAGCATTTGCCTGTCCATATAATTGAGCAAAGCCACGACCCATAAAAGCCCGACTAAAATCCACGGATAGTTTTTTGATTGCATCATTTTTCGTTTTGTAAAATGTCAACGGCTAAAATATGAGGGGTCCGAACACCCGCCTTTATTTCACCACTGGGTATGAAAATACGATTTTTACACTTGAAAGCACTTGTTGTAACAGGTG
Organism: Saprospiraceae bacterium; assembly: GCA_031367705.1. Classification (GTDB taxonomy): domain Bacteria; phylum Bacteroidota; class Bacteroidia; order Chitinophagales; family Saprospiraceae; genus JAAFJT01. The sequence goes on from JANLQI010000133.1 coordinate 15,618, forward strand.
TTTCAAAAGGCATTATCCCTATTTTTGTCCATTTATCTGTTTGCGTATCGTACAATAAAATGTCTTTGCTAAAACCTGGGTGTGCCGCCAATAATTGATTTTTTTGTTGTATCAATGGTTGCTTTTTTGCTTCATCGTGTTCAAGATTAATGGCGGCTAAAAGTGTTTCGACTTGATGAAACGTTTCGCCTTTGTCACCACCAAAGAGTACAATATAATGTGTTCCGATGGCACTGCCCGTTCCTGCTGTTAATGGGGTGTTTTGCTGTTCGTCATTGATTTCACTGAGGGGTGTCCAAATGTTTTGTTTTAAGTCGAATTTGTAGGTAGAATCGTATAAGTCGCTGATACCCGAAGGCGTTTTCGCTCTGCCGCCCATGACATAAATGCCTTTGTTTTTACCTTTAAAATGAGCTGCGACAACTGCATGAGATATAGGTTTGGGTAAATTGGGTAAAATTTTCCAAATCGCCTTATCATCATTTATATCAAGGCTTAAAAAAGAATTTGTGGTTTTATTATCGCTTTCGCCGCCAACAACATAAATCGTATTGCCGATACATGTGGCAGAAGCATTGGTCAGAAGTAGCGGTAAATTTGCTAAATATTGGATTGAAACCTGTTGTTTCTCTTTATCCCATTGCATCAAAAAAGCTTTGTTTGATGCGCCCATTTCATTTTCACCGCCAATGCAAACAATGCCTTTGGGTGTTGAAACGGACGCACCATAAGCCCCTTTTTCTGGTAAATTAAATGATTGGTGATGACGTTTTAATGTGCCTTTTTTATTTTTTGTATAAACAAATATCTCATTGCTGTACTGCTTTTTACCACCTTCCCACGGCATACCATTTGGAAAATTTGCACCACCTGCAACGAGTATTGCCCCATTATGTACACCTGAAAATGCGCCAGCAACACCGATATTTGGCGTGGGTAATGAATCTATAATTTGCCAATTTATCATAGAGAATGTGCTTTTTTGAGCATATATAGTGTTTGATTTTGAAGAAAAGAACATCAAAATCAGCAAAATACTGAGGGGGTATAGGGGTTTTGAGTTTTGGGTTTTGAGTTTTGCGAGCGTTGTCACAAACTCAAAACTTAAAACCCAAAACTCAAAACCCATTATGCGATTTGAAGATTTGGCTTTATCCATTCATAAAATCCGATTTGATTGAGTTCATTTAAAAAGGCTTGATATTCACTGTCGCTCATGCGGGTAATGGGCAAACGGAAATGACCGCAATCAATGCCGATGGCTTTCATAAAGGCTTTGCCGACTCGAATGCCGCCATATTTGCCTAATAAACGGACGATTTCGATGGATGTATGCTGATATTCTAAGGCTTTTGCCATATCGCCATTTTCAAAATGTTCCATCATGGCGTGATAAATAGGTGCTGCATAATTAAAGGTGCTGCCGATGCCGCTTTTTGCACCCATCGCCAAAGCAGAAATCATCACTTCATCGCGTCCCCAAATCAAATCAAATTTTTGATTTTTAAATTGAAGACATTGGGCAAAATCCATGAGGTTTTCGTCAGTGTATTTGATGCCCGCAAAATTGGGAATACGCTCATTGACGGCTTCCAACAAAGGCAATAATGCAAATCCACTTCCTGCCA
>JANLQI010000141.1:0-52779 GCA_031367705.1 Saprospiraceae bacterium
CAAAAATCTTTTAAAAATGAAAATAACAAATCTATTCAGCACCTGTTTATTCTGTACACTCCTGTTTGCATCATGCCAACAACCCGCTCCGCCAAAGGTCGAAGCACCTGTCGCCGTTAAACCCGACTTGGCAAAAATTAAAAGCGATATTCAAGCCATTGAAACGACTTGGGCAAATGCTTTGAATACAAAAGACGTAGCGGCAGTCATGTCTTTATACGCCGATGATGCCATTTCCTTGGCAAACGATGCGCCAACGCAGATGGGCAAAGCAGCCATTCAAAAGTATCAAGAAGAGCAATTCAAGACGAGTAAAACGCCTCAAACGTATGCTTTCGAAACCACCGAGGTATTTTCAGAAGGCAATCAAGTTTTGGAATTGGGCAAATCAACCATGAAAGATGCGGCTGGAAAGGTCACTATGACAGGCAAGTACATGGCGTTGTTTGAAAAACGGGATGGTAAATATGTCTGCATCCGCGAAATGTATAATAATGACCAAAAAGCAAAGTAACAAGATAACCTGTTCATATTGAGGGCTTTATTACGTAACGGATACTTTTATAGTATCCGTTACGTGTTTGCCCCAAAATAGTCAAATAACCATAAAAAGCACTCATTCGCCCTCAATTATTTGCTTTTTTAACAGTTTCTATGCTCTTTTGCATAAAAAACAAAGTGAACAATTACACGTGTATCACAACAAAAGACCAAAAGGGATTACCCCTCAGTAAAAACAACTTTTTCATTTAAAATCGCCATCCATATCAAATGAAAAGAATACAACTCATCCTCACAATTTTAGCGGTCTCATGCTTTTCAGCCTTTGCACAAAGGCAATACGGTCAAACGTTACAAACAGAAAGCATTTATCCTTTGGAAACAACCCAGTTTTTCAGAAGCGGTCAAAGCTGTATGCCTCTGCGCTCTTTCTCCATGACTCCTCACTTTTATCCGAATCCACCCGTTGCGGCTTATGCGCCCGAAGGGTTTTATCTTTTTAAAAAGCATAAGAAAAAATCAAAAATGAACTATGCAAAGAAGTCGCATATTGTTCGGTTTTGACACCCCCTCAGTATTTTCACTCTTTAAATATCAATAAAATGGAAACTATTCAAAAAGACAATAACGACAACCACAACTTCGATTATGGTTATTTCATTGTCATTCTGCTTGTATTTGCCGCGTTTTGGCTCATTGCGTTCAATCTATTTGACCCTTTTATGGCATGGCTGTCTTCAATCGGTCAAACTCATTTGCAAGAAGCCAATTAGGTGTTTGTAAAACGACGCTGACTGGATATTCAATCTATTAAAATAATTTTAAAAAAAATTCAAATGAAAAAATTACTTCTTTCTCTCTTGGTTGTACTTTCTTACTCAACTGTCTTTACTCAATTACCTTATCCAACGACTAAACAAGAGGTCGTTTCCGATACCTATTGGGGTGTCACCTACAAAGACTCGTATCGTTGGCTGGAAGACATGAAAGACCCAAATGTTGTTTCGTGGTTTAAAGCCCAAGCGAATTTGACGAATACAACCATGGGTTCACTCTCGGGCAGAGATGAACTGATTGCCGAATGGCGGAAATTGGACAAACAGCAACCGCCCGTTATTTACTATCCGATTAAAGAAGGGGACAGAATTTTTTACCAAAAAAGAATGCCCGGTGAAAAAGTGAGTAAAGTCTATTACCGTGAAAGTATGGCAGCACCCGAACAATTGCTTTTTGACCCCCTCAGTTATTTAGAAGGTAAAACGCTCTCTGTACAGGGTATTACGCCCAGTTATGATGGTAAAAAACTCATGATTGGCTATTCCGAAAACGGTGCAGAGGTGCAAACAATACAAGTATTGAATGTGGATACCAAACAGTTTTTACCCGATGTAATCTATACGACGGCATGGATATTAGGCTGGACTTTGGATAGCAAAGCATTAATGTATCAATGGATAAAATCGGCGGATAATACCGACCCCACGGCACGTATAAATTCCAAAACAAAATTGCATACAATAGGCACTGACCCTAAAACAGATATTGATTTTTTTAGCAATGAAACGTATCCCAATTTGAATATTGAGTCCAAATCTTACCCTCAAGCGTATGTATCAAAGGACGTACAAGACTATATAATAGCCTTTGAATATACAGTCCAAAGTGAGATAAAAAGCTTTTACGCGCCTATGTCTCAATTCAATTCAGGAAAAATACAATGGAAAACTTTATCTACACTTGACGATAAATTGGTGCGTAGTTTTGATATCGTCGGTGATAAAGTATTTGCGATTACGCATAATGGGGCGAAAAAATACAAACTCATTTCAACGAATTTAAGAAACCCCAATTGGTCAACAGCCAAAGTCATTGCGCCTGAAAAATCCATGACGCTTGAATCCTTTACACGTTGCAAAGACTTTCTTTTATTGAATTACAGCGATGGCATCAACAATCATTTTTATAAATACAATTTGTCAACAGAAACCACAATGGAAGTCAAATTGCCATTCACTGGTACGGCTTATGCCAGCTGCATGGATACAAAGACCAATGAGTATTTGGTTGGCATTACATCATGGAACAAACCTTTTACCGAGTTTCTTTACAATGCGGAAACTGATAAATTTTCGCCAAGTCCTTTCAATAAGCCTTCGGTTTATCCTGATGAATACAAAGACCTCGTCGTGGAGGAAGTGGAAGTGAAAGGGCATGATGGCGTGATGGTGCCTTTGTCTATTATCTATAAAAAAGGTACTAAAAAAGATGGCTCGAATGTTTGTTTTATGGATAGTTATGGGGCTTATGGTTACAGTATGTCTCCTTATTTCAGCACACGATTAAATTCATTAGCCGTAAAAGGTGTCGTAATTGCTGTGCCTCATGTCCGTGGAGGCAGTGAAAAAGGGCAAGATTGGTACAAAGCAGGTTATAAAACCACCAAGCCGAATACGTGGAAAGATTTTATCAGTTGTGCCGAATATCTCATAGCGCAAGGCTATACGAATGCCACAAAATTGGGCGGAATGGGTACAAGTGCAGGTGGCGTTTTAATATCCAGGGCCATTACCGAACGACCTGATTTGTTCGCAGCCGCTATTTGTAATGTCGGGTGTGCCAATGCTTTACGTTTAGAATTTTCATCAAATGGGCCCGTCAATATTCCTGAATTTGGTACTGTTACAGACAGCGTGGAGTGTAAAGCCCTTTATGAAATGGATGGTATGCAGCATGTGAAAGCAGGTGTGAAATATCCAGCTCTGATATGCGTGGGAGGTTGGACAGACCCCCGAGTGGTCGCTTGGCAACCGGGCAAGTTTGCTGCGGCAGTGCAAAATGCTTCATCATCTGGTAAACCTGTTTTGATGAAAGTGAATTACGATAATGGGCATTTTACGGAAGATAGAGAAGTGACCTTTGCCAATTTTGCTGACCAATACGCCTTTGTGATGTGGCAATGTGGGCATCCTGATTTTCAAGTAAAAAAGCCTATGTTGACTAAGAAAAATTAGTGCTGCGCTCGTGATAATGTTCGGAAGATTTCAAATCTTCCGAACATTTTCACGAACCCCCCCTCAGTATAAGCCCTCATTTTTCATTAAAATCATTCAGTTTTTCTTAAAAATCAATAATTAAAATGAAAACAGTCGCTCAAACATGGGTTTTAACCCTTTCTACTTTATTTATCTTCAATGCAAACCTTTTGGCACAAACGCAAATCATCGGTAAAGTCGCCGACAATGCGGGTAAGCCCCTGCCTTATGCCAATGTTTTGCTTTTAAATGTCAAAGATTTATCTTTTGTCAAAGGCGATATCGCCAAAGAAGACGGTAGTTTTTCGATTCAAAACGCAGCGAATGGCGATTATTTAGTTGAAATAAGTATGGTGGGTTTTGCTAAAAAGTATTCAACCGCTTTTCAACTGACCCCTCAGTATCAGAAGCATAATTTAGGGACAACAACATTAAATGAAACAACAGACTTGAAAACCCTCGAAGTCGTCACTAAAAAACCTTTATTCGAGCAAAAGATTGACCGCCTTGTGGTCAATGTTGAAAACTCGATTACTTCGGCAGGTAATACCGTATTAGATGTGTTGGAACGCTCACCTGGGGTTGTCGTCAATCGTCAAGACAACAGCATCGCTATGTCGGGCAAAGCGGGCGTTGTGGTGATGATAAATGGCAAACTCAACTATATGACACCCGAAGCAGCCGTTCAAATGCTCAGTGGTATGAGTGCCAGCACGATTGAAAAAATCGAATTGCTCGCCACGCCTCCTGCCAATTTAGATGCTGAAGGCAATGCGGGTTATATCAATATTGTCTTGAAAAAGAATCAAAACGAAGGTTTAAATGGCTCTTATGCTTTGTCGGCGGGTTATGGCAAAGGCTCTGTCGGTAATGGCAGTTTTAACCTCAATTATCGGCACAAAAAATGGACGGTTTATGGCGGTTATGACTATGTATATACAGGACAACAACAAAATATTGATTTTTATCGCCGCATTTCATTGAACAATAAAACCATTGAAACAAGCAGCAAATCCATACGGCTGCCGAATGAAAACAACAATAACGTCCGTTTAGGCATTGATTATCAATTGAATAGAAAAACAAGCATCGGCGCATCGGTCACGGCTTATTTGAGACGTTGGGCAATGGATGCCACAACCAACGCTCAGTTTTCAAGCAATCAAAAATTGGATACGGTCGTTCAGCTTAAAATAAATGAAGTCAATAGTTGGCAAAATATTGGCGCAAATGTCAATATGCAACGAGTATTCCGTGAAGGCGAAATGCTGTCGTTTAGTGCTGATTATTTACATTACGACAACAACCAACCCGTTGATTATGACAATACATGGTCTGATGGGTCGGGCGTATTTTTGAAAAACCAAATGATACGGAGCGATAAAAACACCCCCCTCAGTATTGCCGTATCAAAATTGGATTATGTCCGAGATTTTGGCAAAAAAGGCAAATTAGAAATGGGCGTAAAAGCCGTGGAATCTCAATTTAAAAACGATGTGGCGGTGGCAACTCGTACTTCAACAACATGGATACCTGACCCTACTTTGACCGCTGTTTATGATTTGAAAGAAAAAATTGGTGCGGCTTACACCTCGTATGAAGTGAAATTAAGTAAAAAAACGACCTTTAAAGGTGGTTTGCGTTATGAATATACGCAATCAAACTTAGGTTCAAGGGAAAAACCTAATATCGTTGACCGCAAATACGGGCAGTTATTTCCAAGCCTTTTTGTATCGCACGATGTGGATAAAAATGCAACATGGGGCTTATCGTACAGCCGCCGCATCACACGCCCAACGTTCAATGAATTGGCACCTTTTACTTTTTTTGTTGACCCTTACACCTATTTGGCGGGTAATGCCGCATTGCAACCGTCCGTTTCTGACAATTTGAAAGCAGATTATCGCTTCAAAACAACCCTTATTTCTTTGCAATACACCTATCAAAATCAGCCCATCGCTCGTTTTCAATCACGCGTCGAACCCAATAGCAACCGCGTCACGTCTGTTTCTGAAAACCTGAAAAGCGGTCAAACATACTCACTCACCATCGGACAGACGTATAATCCTGTGAAATGGTGGACGATGTACACCAATTTAGCAGGTGTATATCGCCAAGTCAGTGGCTACAATAATGGGCAGTTGGTGACGGTTAAATTTCCAAACATGACGTTATTCAGCACCCAACTATTTAGTTTACCTAAAAATTGGTCGCTTGAAGTCTCTGGCAATTACAATTCAGGCGGTCTATGGGGTATTTCAAAAACAAAATCATGGGGAGCTGTCAATGCAGGATTTCAAAAAAAGATGAACAAAAACGGCGACAAATTGAGCTTTGGCTATGATAATATTTTCAACACCGTTCGTTATAGAATGATATTGGATTTGCCTGAACAACAGCAGTATTTCTATACTTTTTTACAGTTTACACAACCAAAGTTTAAGGTGTCTTGGACACAAAATTTTGGCAATCAAAAAATGAAAGCAGCCGCTAAAAAGGCGGATGTGGAGGAGAAAGGGCGGGTGGAGTGACCCCTGTATAGCACATAAAAAAAGCACGAATTTCAAGCAAAATGCTTTGAAATCCGTGCTTTCTATGGTGTTATACTTAGAGAATGGCATATAAACACCATACCTTAAAGTATATTAGGACTAACGGTAACCGCCGCCGCCGCCGCCGTAACCGCCGCCGCCGCCACGGTTTCCACCGCCGCCGCCGCCGCCGTAACCGCCGCCACCGCCGCGATTGCCACCGCCGCCGCCGTAACCACCGCCACCGCGATTGCCACCGCCGCCGCCGCCACGTGATTCACGTGGTTCAGCTTTCTTAACTGCAATTGTATTGCCGTCAAAGTCGCTGTTGTCAAGGGCATTGATAGCCGCTGCGCCGTCATTGTCATCAGCCATCTCAACAAAGCCGTAGCCTTTAGAGCGACCAGTTTCACGGTCAGTGATAACATTAGCAGAAACGACTTCGCCGAATTGCTCAAATGCTTCGCGCAACGCCTCGCTTGAGGTGCCGTAGTTTAATTTTGCAACAAAAATATTCATCTGAAAAAATTTAAAATATAAAAAAAAAATTAAAAAATACAAGGAAAAGTAAACAGGATGAGCATAAAACCTAAGAAGGGAATATGGTTGGAAAAACTTAGAAGATAGGGAATGTCGTTACAAAACCTCAAGGCTGCCAAATGAGACCTTCTGCTTACAGATGTGCAAATGTACACTTGTTTATTTGATATTCCATACTTTTTATTTTTTTAGTCGTTTTTATTCTGTTTTATACTGTTTTTTTCAAAAAAAACACCTAATAAAAAGCAATCTCTTTCTTACATATAGGATTGTTTGTGGTGATTAAGCAGTAAATTGCACCCCTCAGTATGAAACAACTTTTTGCCAGATTTAAACTAAAATATACTGAATTGTATTGAAAACACTTTATTCTCGTCACTATTTATCTGAATTTTAAACAAAATATCATGAAAACAGTAACCTGTATCGCTTTCCTCTTTTTAGCCAACGTCATTTTTGCTCAATCGAGTAAAATATTGGTCGCATCAACCAATCAATTTCTCAATACGCTCAATCAAGAAGAATTGAAAAAGACGGTGTACGCTTTTGATGACAGCCTGCGCTTCAAATGGACAAATCTGCCCGTAGGCATGGTGCCTCGCCCGGGCATTCAATATGGTTCACTTTCAGATAAAAGCCGTTTGGCGTTTCATCGTGTGCTGTCGGCGATGCTCAGTTCGCAAGGATATCTGAAAACCACGAGTATTATGCAGTTGGATGATATTTTGAATACGCTCTACCAACAGGCTTTTGATGAAGGAAAAATTAACCAGAAGACACTCACCATGACGCAGAATCTGAAATGGGCGCATGGCAATTATTACATCTCAGTTTGGGGAAAACCGCAAACCAATGCCGCATGGGGGCTGAATTTGGGTGGACACCACTTGGCGTTGAGCCTTACTTCTGATGGAAAAAACATCACTATGTCGCCTTATTTTATTGGGACAGACCCTTCGGAAGTTAAATTTGGAAAGTATTCGGGTTTAAGGGTATTGAGCAAAGAAGAAGACTATGGTTTTATGCTCATCAATGCGCTTTCAGATGCCCAACAATCGAAGGCAATTCTCAAACAAGCTGTTCCGAAAGACATCATCACTTCTCCACAAGGCAGCCAACGCATTACGAACTATTACGGTATTTCAGCAAAGAATTTTGATGAGACACAAATAACGATGCTCAAATTGCTGATTCAGGAATATACGCACAATTTTGAACATGAAAAGGCGCACCAACTGTTAGACAAAATCATCAAATCAGGCATAGAAAACGTCTATTTTGCATGGATTGGTAGTCTCGAAAACAACAAACCACATTACTATATCATCAATGGTCCCGATTTTTTGATTGAATACGACAATGTGGGTTTTGAGAATGACGGCAACCACATCCACGCCATTTTGAGGGAAAAAGGCAATGACTTTGGCGAAGACATTTTGAAGCAACATTATTTAGAATCCAAACATTGAATTTGTACACGTATCGGATATTTAAAAAATATCCGATACGTGTACGATCCACCAAGATTAGTCTTCGGCAATCTTTTTACTTGATTTCCAACGTTTTACAAACGACTTAAACAACCACATACCCAATAAACTCAAGGCTGAACCCGCCGCTAACCAACCTAATAGATCACCATATTGGGCATAAAAAGTCAAATCATCACTTAAAGCGATGCGTTGTGAAATCACGGCATCAGTGCCGTAAGTTGTGGGTTGCTCGACATCGCCCCGCATATTGACGAAGCAACTTGTGCCTGTATTCGCAGAGCGAACAACTTCACGCCGCAACTCAATCGCCCTCAGCGAAGCAAATTTTTGATGCTGCTGATAGCCTGCTGTATTGTCCCACCAACCATCATTCGTCACCACAAACAAGGCTTGCGCACCTGCTAAGACATAACCACGGCAGAAATCTCCATAAATAGACTCGTAACAAATCGCTGTGCCAACTGCCTTTGTACCGTCTTTGCTGCGAAAAGCGGTGCGTTCAGGTTGCATACCTAAGCCGCCAACAGTGCCGCCAAATTGTCGAAACAAAGGCTTTGCCCAACCAAAAAGAAAGCCATAAGGCAGGATTTCAGGACCTGGAACGAGTTTCGATTTTTTATAAATTGGCAAACGCCACCCCTCAGTATTTTCGGCTTTTCCAGTGTCTGCAACCATTTGAGTGGAAGCATTGTAGTTTTCCCAATACGTAATAGTCCCATCCCGATTGTCAAATTCTCTGACGGTGTTTGGTAAGCCTTCGGGCTTTTTCATTACAAATTGCGCATAGATTTTCAAGGCATCAATGCCCATAACAAGATGGAGTTTGGGGTAACGATTGACAAAGTTTTGCCATTCTCTCACCTCTGGTCTGTCTTTAAAATGGTCAACATTATGAAAATCGAAGCTTGTTTCAGGAAAAACAAGGTAATCTGTTGTGGAATCCAATTTTTTAACAGCCAATTTTCGAAATTTTTGATATTGGTCATACCACGGCACATCAAATTTTTCATAGTGTGGCTCATAGTTGGGTTGTACGACAACGACATCGGCGTAATGTTCTGTCCGTTTTTGAGTGCATTTTTCTGCCCAATTGGCATAAGTCAATTGAGATAAAACAAACGGCACAGCTAAGATTAAAAGCGCTGCCCAAGTCAGTTGTGTTGCACGTTTTTTCTCATAAATGGCTTTTGATGTGATTTTAAAAATCAAGACATTTAAGACCAAAATCCATAGAGAACCGCCAAAAACGCCTGTATATTCATACCATTGCACCCATTCAGGCTTTTGCGCGAATGCATTGCCGAGCGTCAACCAAGGCCAGGACAACTCCCAATTGAGGTGCAGAAATTCCCAACCCAACCAATACGCGATGAAAATGAGCGCATGTTGAAAGGTCGGCAAAGGACGTGTTTTACCCCCCCTCAGTATTTCAGCCGTTTTATGAAACGCCCAAAATGCCCAAGCCATAAACAGCGCATTTAAGTAATTTGCCAGCATCCCTGCTATCAAACCTGCATTGGCGACCCAAAAAGTAGAGCCTATGTTCCAAATGATGAAAGCATTGAAAGCATATTTGATGATGCCGTGTTTTTTACCCCCCTTGTTTGCTTCGTTCCTCGCAATGACAAAGTTTTGCTCCGAAATTTCCTTTTGAACCATCAAAAGAGGAACAAAACCGACAAACATGAGGGCGGTCAAGGGCGAAATAGGGAAGCCTAATATCAGTATGATACCGCTTAATGTTGACAGTAAGAGCCACCTTGTATTGTATTTTTTTTCAAAAATAAAAACAATCAATGCCCAAACAGCGAGTAAAAGGGGCATTGTCCACCACGACCAAAGTGGACGTTGCGACATGGTGTATCCACAAAAAGCGATGATAAGGAGAGCGATGGCGATGCCGCCAAATTTTAGGTTGCGATTCATTTTTTTTAAGTAAGACTTTTAGAGCGGCAAATATAGGTTAGGAAATGATGAATTATAAATGATGAATGATGAATTTGCAAAACATTGGTTTTCAGCAGTTTTAGGAAATGAATTTGAATAGTTTGTTTAGTTTTTAAACTAACTTTGCAGCGTTTTAAATAAAAACCACAATATTTACCAATAATTATCAAATTTCAACCATTTTTGCGCTCATCTACTGAGGGGGCTATTTGAAAAGAATAGATTATCAGACATAAATAATTCAAATTTAATAAATAATGACAACATTCGACCACATCCAAGTCACAGGTAAAAAGGATACACGTAGTGGCTTTGGCGACGGCATTTTGGAAGCCGCAAGAGAAAATCCCAACATCATCGCCCTTACGGCTGACCTTGCAGGGTCTATGAAACTTGATGGATTAATAAAGGAATTGCCTAAACAATTCGTTCAAGTCGGTATCGCTGAAGCGAATATGATAGGCATTGCGGCAGGTTTAGCTATCGCTGGAAAGATACCTTTTACGACGACTTTTGCTAACTTTTCGACAGGTCGTGTATATGACCAAATACGTCAATCAGTGGCTTATTCGCATAAAAATGTGAAAATATGTGCTTCTCACGCAGGTGTAACCTTGGGTGAAGACGGTGCAACACACCAAATTCTTGAAGACTTAGGTATGATGCGCATGTTGCCAGGCATGACAGTTATCAACCCTTGTGATTATGCACAAACGAAGGCAGCGACGTTGGCAATTGCGAAACATAATGGACCGGTTTATTTGCGTTTTGGTCGCCCTGTTTGGCCTATTTTTACTGAGGGGATGCCTTTTGTAATTGGCAAAGCTTTGCCGATGACAAAAGGTAGCGATGTGACGATTTTGGCAACAGGTCATTTGGTTTGGAACAGCATTGAAGCAGCAAAACAATTGGCAAGTGAAGGTATTAGTTGCGAAGTGATTAATATTCATACAATTAAACCATTGGATGAAAAGGCGATTTTAGCATCTGTCAAAAAAACAGGCTGTGTTGTCACTGCCGAAGAGCACCAACGCAACGGCGGTCTGGGCGGTGCTGTGGCTGAACTTTTGGGTAGAATGATGCCGACACCACAAGAGTTTGTGGCGGTCAATGATTCGTTTGGTGAATCAGGCAAGCCGATGGAATTGATGGAAAAATACGGCTTAGGCGTTGCAGATGTTGTGGCGGCTGTGAAAGCGGTTTTGAAAAGGAAAAAATAAACGTATCTCGATAGTTTCTTGAATTGCCAACTGTTGTACAGTTGGCAATTTTTTTAAAAAAAGGTTGAATTAATCCAAAAGAGGTATAGAAATATACTTTTCGTCTATTTGACTTGTTAGTATTTTGATAAAAAATACCATTTTTAGTGTATCAAAAAATTAAAAGTATATATTTGCGGCTGTATCAAAATATATAAACGAAACAAAGTTTGTTACAAAGCCGTTTTTAAGAGAATATATACCCCCTCCGTATTTTAAGTATTAGAATAAAGTTATTGTTTTATGCTTTAGGTTTTAAGAAAAACTATTTAATAAGCATCAAATTTAAATAATATAAGCGTGACAACATTGACCCGTACTCTCGATAATATAGAACAAAGTGTTCGGCAATTGAAAGCCAAATTAGAAAAATTGGAGCGGGAAAATGCTATTTTGACAACGCAAACTCGACAACTAACAGAAGAAAACCGAGTTTTGCAAACAGATTTGCTGATGCGAGAAAGTGAATTAAGCTATCTCAAAGCACAATCAGTAACGCATGAGACGAAGGAAAAAGAGGCGCAGGAGCGACAAGGAGATTTAAGAAAAGAAATTGACCAATACATAACCGATATTGACGAATGTATTGGGTGGTTGCAAAAGTAAAGTATTGACGATGTCGGATTCGACGAATAACATAACCGTAATCATTGCGGGTCGCCCGTACCCTCTAAAAGTAAAAGAGGGCGATGAGCCTATTATCCGCCGTATCGTCAAGGAAGTGAACGATAAAATCGCACTTTTCCAGAACACTTATCCAAGCAAAGACCGTTTAGACTGGCTTGCTATGGCTCTTTTGACCTGTTCTGTGGACTTGCATAAAGCACAAGCAACGCTGGCACAACCCGCTCCCGTTGCAGAGCCAACCACTGACCCACAACTTTCTGACCGCTTATCTCATCTTGATTCTCTGCTTTCCTCTTTGGTGAATTCGTAGCTTGTTAATAGTTATTGGTTATTAGGGATTGGTTATTAGTTATTCGTAACCAGTAACCAATTCCCATTAACCAATAACCAAACTGAACAACGAAATCTCAAGGCAATGGCTTTGGGTGGTACATACACATTCATTATTCAAATATAAAAATCACCGATGGTTTAATATGGAAACAATAATAGGTGCAATAGTAGGTCTTTTGGTAGGCGGCGGCATCGGCTTCTTTCTGATGCGGCAAATGGGGTCAAAAAATACCCAGGCAGCACAATCATTGATAGATGAAGCGAATAAAAATGCCGATTTGAGCCTTAAAGATGCCAAATTTACAGCGCAACGCATTGTTGCAGAAGCAGAATCAAAAGCGTCGAACATCATTGAAAAATCTGAAATTAAGAATGAACAAATCAAAAATCAGAAAATTCAAGAAGCGCGAGAACGGTTCAATCAAATGAAATCAGATTTTGATTCTAAAAAATCAAAAGACCTGATTGAATTTAAAGAGCGTGAAATTGAAGTTTCTGCTAAGGAAACAGCTTTAAAAACGCAGATAGAAACACAGCAAGCGGCAAATAAAAAAGCCGTCGAAGAGCTTAAAAAAGAACAGCTCGATCTTGAAAGCCGTGTGCAAGAAGTTGACAGTATTCGTGAGAACTTGAACAAGCAATTGGTCATTGTTTCAAAACGAAAAGAAGACTTAGATGCGGCTAATGAATTGAGAATCAGAGAGTTGGAGCGTGTAGCTGCCATGACAGAACAAGAAGCAAAAGAGCAAATTTTGATTGCTGTCAAAGGTAAAGCTGAAAATGAAGCGATGATTTTAACGCGTGAAATCGTGTCGTTGGCACAAGCCAATGCCAATAAAGAAGCGAAAAAAATCGTCATTCAATCCATTCAACGCATGAGTGCGGAGTTTGCGATAGAGAACACGGTTTCGGTTTTCAACCTTGAAAGTGACGAAATGAAGGGGCAAATTATCGGTCGTGAAGGTCGTAATATCCGCGCCCTTGAAGCCGCGACGGGTGCTGAAATCATCGTTGACGATACGCCTGAAGCGATTGTTATTTCGTCGTTTGACCCGGTTAGACGTGAAATTGCGCGTTTGGCTTTGAAAAAATTGGTCACAGACGGTCGTATTCACCCTGCGAGAATCGAGGAAGTGGTGGCTAAAACCAAAAAACAATTGGACGAACAAATCGTCGAAATTGGTGAAAGAACGGTCATTGACCTTGATATTCACGGTTTGTCGCCTGATTTGGTGCGTATGGTAGGTCGTATGCGCTACCGTTCATCGTACGGTCAAAACTTGTTGAAACACTCGATTGAAACGGCTAACCTTTGTTCGCTGATGGCGGCAGAATTGGGCTTGAATGCGAAACAAATCAAATTGGCGAAACGGGCGGGTTTACTCCACGATATCGGCAAAGTGCCTGATGAACAAACAGAATTGTCGCATGCCATTTTGGGTATGCAGTTGTGCGAAAAGTTCAACGAATCGGCACCAGTTGTAAACGCTGTTGGCGCGCATCATGATGAGATTGAGATGAACAACATTATTTCACCGATTGTACAGGCTTGTGATGCTATTTCTGGCGCACGTCCTGGCGCACGGCGTGAGATTTTGGAATCTTACCTCAAACGCATCAATGAATTGGAAGAATTGGCTTTGGCACACGATGGCGTTCAAAAGGCTTATGCGATGCAAGCAGGTCGTGAGTTGCGCGTCATTGTTGAAAGCGATAAAGTCTCTGACCAATTTGCAGACGATTTGTCGTTTATGATTTCGCAAAAAATACAGGATACAATGCAGTATCCGGGACAGATAAAAGTAACGGTTATTCGGGAGAAGCGAGCGGTTTCGTTTGCACGTTAAGTTTCTGATTACCAATACTTTAGAAAAATAAAACGCCGCAAAGTTCATTCTTTGCGGCGTTTTTATTTTTACATCTTAATGCACCATCTCCCGACAAGCCTTATACAAATCCTTCCATTCCTCACGGTTTTTAACCACCGTTTCAAGGTATTCCAACCACACCGTTTTGTCTTGAACAGGGTCTTTGATAATTGCTCCTGTAATACCTGCGGCTAAATCTGCTGCGCTCAATAAACCATTGCTAAAATGGGCGGCTAAGGCTTGACCACTTGTGATAACTGAAATGGCTTCTGCTGTACTGAGGGGGGCACTTGGCGATTTTAGGCGGGTTGCGCCATCGTCTGTCACGCCATTTCTAAGTTCTCTAAATATTTTTACAAGACGTTGAATTTCAGCCAAAGGCGCGGATTTGGCAGGTAAATCAAGGGTTTTACCCATTTTTTCTACACGGGTTTGTACAATTTTCACTTCTTCTTCAAAACTTGAAGGTAATGGCAGAACGACGGTATTGAAACGTCGCCGCAAAGCACTCGACAATTCGTTGACACCTCTATCTCTGTCATTCGCGGTTGCGATAAGGTTAAAACCTTTGCGGGCTTGTATTTCCATACCTAATTCTGGAATGGGCAATATTTTTTCAGATAAAAGGGTAATTAAGGTGTCTTGCACATCGCTTGGAATACGCGTTAACTCCTCGATTCGGGCTATTTTACCTGTTTGCATCGCTGCCATAACGGGGCTTTGAACAAGGGCTGCTTCGCTCGGGCCTTCGGCAATCAAGCGTGCGTAGTTCCAACCGTAACGAATTTGCTCTTCATTCATGCCTGCTGTACCTTGTACCAAAAGTTTTGAATTACCAGAAATGGCTGCGGCAAGGTGTTCAGCCACCCATGTTTTAGCCGTACCAGGAACGCCCAAAAGTAACAATGCACGGTCAGTCACTAAGGTTGCAACAGCCACTTCTATCAGTCTTCGATTGCCAAAGTATTTAGGTTCAATGATTTGCCCATTCACTTTGCCGCCCAATAGGTAGGTGACGACAGACCACGGTGACATGAGCCAGTTTGTCGGTTTAGGCTTTTCGTCGTTTTCAATCAATATTTTTAATTCGTCGGCATAAAGGTCTTCGACGTGTGGGCGTATGATGTCGTTATTGAGCATGGTTTTTAGGAAATGATGAATTATAAATGATGAATTATGAATTTACAAAATGTTGATTTTGATTAAGTTACAACTTTTCGCAAGTTTAAAACTTGCGGAAAGTTGTAACTTAATCAAAAATACTGAGGGGGTGCTTAAATCAAATCTTTGTGGTCAATATCAACAATATCAACGTCATTGTTTTCATCAGAAGGCATAATATCAGAAGCAATAGGTTCTGTTTCCACATCAAAACGCGGTTTAAAAGGCGATAGTTCTTGTCCAAACCTTATCAACTGACGTGAAGCAGAAATGCTCCAAACCAATGCACCAATTGCTAAAGCACCTAAGCCTTGATACACCTTCTGTAGAAGGAAAAAGTCGTATAAACCATGAAAGAAAATGGCTAAGAGCAGTCCCGTGAGCATATAAGAGTTGCGGCGTTCAGGTACAAATTTTGCCAAACCCATATATGAACCCATCAAAATAGCAAAGGCAGCATGAGCAGGAACGGCTGTAAAAGCACGTCCAATAGCTGTACCAATGACGCCTTCGTTTTCAGAACTAAAGACATAAATCAAGTTTTCGACCGTTGCGAAACCCATGCCCACCATCACGGCATAGACAATACCGTCCATCGGTTCATTAAATTCGTCGTCGGGATAAATTAAAAAACGGAGCAGTAGGAATTTGGAAAGTTCTTCAGTAACCCCAATTATGGCAAAAGCAAAAATGGCTGTATCGGCTAAACTATCGGCATTTTCCCAATCTTGAAAATGGATTTGCAACAACATCGCAGGAATTGTACTGGCACAACCCGCTACAAATGCCTTGAAAAGAACGCCAAAAGGCTCTTTTTCATAGCGGTCTTGTCTATAAATCCAATAACTGATAGCAAGACCAGGCAGAATAGCCAATGCGATGAGTATGGGTGTCATGAATAGGTGTTTGCGTTTTGGTCAAATAAAACAGTATTATTAATTCTGACAAAGCTCCATAAAATGTCTCAATGTTTTTACAATGCGGTCACGAGCCGTGAAAATACCCATGTGTGCAACTTTTGGCAAAATGAGGATTTCAGAAGTTGTCGCCAAAGGCAACATTTGAAGACTAATCGAATAAGGTACGGTTTTATCTTGTTTGCCAATGATAAGCAAAGCAGGACATGCAAGGTTTTTCAAAACATCTCCACAATCGAGGCGGTTGAGCATCGCCTCCTGTGCGCCAATGATGGTTTGAGGTGAATATCTCGCCGCTTTGTGGATAAGACTGTTGATAAGAAACTCATTTGACGTCGCAAAAAGCTCTGCAAATAGTTTTGGAATCAATTGTTTGACATAAATAACATGTCCATTGCGCTTGATAAACTCAATGCTTTTGCGCCGTTCTTCTTTTTTGTCTTCGGTATCTTCAAAAGGATGAGAGTGAAATAAGCCCAAACCCGTCAATAGGGAGGGGTACTTTTGGGCGAAAGCCATGGTCACATAACCGCCTAATGAGTGTCCAACCATGACGCAATCAGAGACTTTTAAATCATCTAAAATAGCTTTAACACTATCTGCCATGAGCTCAATGGAGGATTCTGGAAGGATTTGAGATTCGCCAAAACCCGATAAATCGGGGCGAATAATTCTGAAATCAGATAGATTTTTGATAAATTCATCCCAAATCGTACTGTCTTCACAGAGACCATGTAATAGGACGAGCGTTTGTCCTTTGCCTTGTACTTGATAGGCGATTTTTGTTCCTCTAAAATTTACAAAGTGCATATACCATTCAAATTTGTCGCAAAGTAAGGCGTTTCTTATGAAAACACGGTGATTCGGAAAAAAAATTGATAGTCTTGAAACAAGTCAAGTGTTTTTCCTAATTTTACCAATTCAAAAATATGAAATAGCGAATTAAATTTTAGCGAAAAATCAAAATGTCTGAGAATCTATCACCTAATCAAAAAGCATTACGCCGTCTGTTACGCAACAAACCAGCCCTTTTTGGTTTGGTCGTCATTGCTGTGGCGGTTTTGGTGGCGATTCTCGGCTATGCGATTTCACCCGATGCAACGCCCGATGCCAACGACCAAATGCCCGCAGTGGCTTTGAAAAATCCTGGGTTTAAGGTCAAAATGTTAAAAATTAAAAAAAATAGAAATATAGAGCAGCCGAATTTGTTTTCAAAATTATTGTTTGGTGCACCTTCCGAATTTGATTTTGTGCCGATTAATAGTTACGCCTTTCAACAAACTCAGCAAGATACTTCAAAGCACCCCCCTCAGTATTCTGAAGCTTTTTTGTATGAAAAATATGCAGGTGAAGACCCGACGACTGGGCAGCTTATTAAAGGTGCTGTCAATACTTTGCATCCAGTAAACATCGTTTATGCGGTCAATACCGACAATCCAAAAATAACTTTAGACAAAACAACCTATCAATTTTTTGATTTAAAAAACAAAGCACAAAGTGTTGATATTGAAGAAATTAAAAAGCAAGTAAATACACATGTATTCGACAAAACTTTCTATCTTGGAACAGATAATTTTGGACGCGATACTTTGAGCCGCTTGATTCTCGGCGTGCGCATTTCGCTTTTAGTCGGTTTGATTGCGGTCATTATTTCCTTGACAATCGGTATTTTACTCGGCGCATTGGCAGGATATTTTGGTGGACGGACAGACGATGTGATTATGTTGGTCATCAATACAGTTTGGTCAATACCGACAATTTTGCTTGTATTTGCCATTGTTTTGGCATTTGGTCGCGGTATCGGCATCATTTTTCTCGCTGTGGGTTTGACGATGTGGGTGGATGTGGCGCGTTTGGTACGCGGACAAGTCATGTCGTTGAAACAAATACAATTTGTAGAAGCCGCGCAAAGTATGGGTTTTGGCACAAGCCGCATTTTGTTGCGCCATATTTTGCCCAATATTTTAGGCCCTGTGATGGTTGTTGCCGCTTCAAATTTTGCTACAGCGATATTGATTGAGTCGGGTTTGAGTTATTTAGGGTTCGGTATTCAGCCACCGACACCGAGTTGGGGAACGATGTTGAACGAAAATTATGGCTATGCCATAGGTGGAAAACCACTACTTGCATTGATTCCTGCCTTAGCCATTATGCTCATGGTTTTAGCATTTAACTTGGTTGGCAATGGTTTTCGAGATGCTTTAGATGTTAAAAGTAAAGAATAGATTTGCGACAGGTATCGTAAACGGAAATTGAATAGTTTTTTGTTTTACAAAAAAAACAAAAAACTATTCAATTTCCGTTTACCTTGTTAAAGATCACCAAAACAACACACATGTCAAAATTAGAAGATTGCGAACGACAACTCTTCCTCAAACAGTTGCAGATAAACCGTTTGTTGGACATCACGCAAGCCATCAACAACAATGTGAAGGCTGAAGGCTTGTTTGATATGTACAAGTCTTTCTTGTCGTGGGAGTTAGGCGTTCGAAAGTTAGCTTTGTATATACCCGAAGTAGGGGCGTGGCATTGTGTCGTCCATGAAGGGGTCGAAAAAGAAGATTTAGAACACAATGGCATATATAAGTTGTTGGCTTCTTTTGGCAATACGCTAACAAAATTAGAAAATAACAAACACCCGTTGGCAAAGCATTTCGACATGGTTATTCCCGTTTTTCATAAAGAAAAACCCATTGCTTATGCCTTTATCGGTGGCTATGATGCGACTGATTTTAGTAAAGTGCAATTGATTACGACCATTACGAATATTACAGCCGTCGCCATTGAAAACAAACGGATGTTCAGACGACAAATCGAGCAAGAACGGTTCAATCACGAAATGACCCTTGCGGGAGAGATGCAGCGTTCGCTTGTGCCTGATAAATTGCCTAAAAACGATATGTTTGAAGTCTCTGCGATTTACAAACCACATTTTGGGGTTGGCGGCGATTATTTTGACTGTTTTAAGTACCATGATGACCGTTATATGTTCATTGTTGCTGATATTGCGGGTAAAGGATTGTCGGCGGCACTGCTTATGGCTAATTTTCAAGCCAATCTACACGCCATCGTTCGTCGTGCTATAACGCCTGAAGAATTCATTCGGCAACTCAACAAAGCGGTTTGGCGGGTCACTAAAAGTGAGCGATACATCACCATGTTTGTGGCGGATATTGACACACAAACACGGCGGTTGCGCTATGTCAATGCGGGGCATATGCCACCTATTTTGATAACAAAAGGAGAAACCCACCTACTGAAAAAGGGTTGTTCCATATTAGGTTTTTTTACAAGCCTTCCTGCCCTTGAAATCGGCGAAATAACCATTGATGAAGACGCTTTATTACTCATTTTTACAGACGGGATAACAGATGTTCGCAACGCAGAAGGAGAAGATTTTAATGAAGATTTAGTTATTCAATTTACTGAAGAAAACAAAAGTTTAGCTGCACGTCCCTTCAATGAAAAACTGATGGAATGCATTGACACATTCAGAGGTGAAGAGGGCTATCCCGACGATATCACCGTCTTGACAACGCAGTTTTTCAAGAGATAAAACATTAAATTGTTGACAATCAAAACAAAGTATTTTCAAAATGGTATTAATTGTAGAAAAGACTTTACGCATTGAAAATCAATGACTTACCAATATTTGTCTTAAAAATAACAATTATTACAAAATTAATATTGCCTAAAACTGTGACCTTTACTGAGGGGTACTGTCTCCTTGTAGTCTTTAAATATTTTTATTGTAAAACTAATCTAAATCTTAATGACGATGAAAAACGCTCTCAAAGTTCTTGCAATTTGCGCAATGTTTGCTTCTTGTTCTGAAGCACCTAAAGCTCCTCCTGCTGTTGAATCTGCTTCGAATGCTGTTTCTGCTGCTGCAGACTCAGTAGGTGCGGCTGGTGCAGCGGTTTTGGATTCTACGGCTGTGGCTGCTAAAGCTGCTGCTGCTGCCGCTGCTGCAACTGTAACTGGCGTAGCTGGTGCTGCGGCGGGTGCTGCAGGTGCTGCGGCTGCTAAAACAGGCGAAGTTGTTAAAAAAGCAGGTGAAAAAGTAGAAAAGGCGGGTACTGACGTGAAAAAAGCGGCTGAAAAGCACTAGTTTCATCAAGTCTTGCTGACAACAAAATAAAACCGAGAGGAGGTTTATTCAAAAGTCACTCTCGGTTTTATTGATTTTTAAGAAATTTAATGACAATAAATTGTGTCCTTCTATATTTGTTCTGTGGCAACTATGTTAAAATAGATGCCATTTTTTTTTGCCCAAAAGACAACTAAACGGATGAGGTCGCACTGCCTTTTTGCTGTCGTTCCATCTTACCTTTTCTACCTGCTTTTACAAACAAAATAATAGCACCAACAATGCACCCGACACCCAACAGTAAGACGATAACCGCTAGGGCTTCCTGTTTGTTACAAGCTAAACCACAAGCCAAAGGCGCAGAAAGAATACCCAGAACAATGCCTAAAATACCTAACCAAATCATCCCGTTTTTTGACATGCCATCTGCATCTTTACCCAATCTGGATTGCCATTTCAACATCACTTTATCGTAATAATGTTGCCGTTTTATCTGTTTCAGTTCCTTTTTGTCAACAGATACTGAGGGGTCATGGATAATGGAATTCATCGTTTGCACTGTCGTTTCTCCTGTCGGTTGATATTGATAGACGGCATTGCCAACAATCAAATACAGACCGAAAAGAGCCGTGTACATGGTACCAATGACCATATATCGAAGCCTAAAATATCGCTCAATCGTCAATTTTCCATAAGAACGAAGCGTATCATACCGCCATTCGGCAAATTTGTAAACAGTAATAAGTGCGAACATAATGCCTAACATGAGCGAGGCGGGGGCATTTTGCAACAGCCCATAACCGATTATGGTGCCGATGCAACCCTTAATAATACCAAAAACGATGAGTAAGAATCGCGAGGCGAATACGTGGCGACTTGCCCAGAAGGAAAGAGCTTTCATAGTGAAGTAATGTTTTAGGTAATTAAAAAAAACATTTTTTCAATTGTATGTCGGATGAGTGGGAGGCGGATTTTCGATAAAGTTAAAGGACTTTATTCAATTTTCAACATCTTTTCTTTTGAATTTTTTTAAAAAAAATCCACCCCCTCAGTATCATAACCTTTGACCCAACTTTTTCACCATCTCATTTTTCCAACTAACAAAAGTCCCACTTTGAATCTGTTTTCTTGCTTCGCCCACAAGCCAAAGATAAAACGCCAAATTGTGCAGGGTTGCAATCTGCCCTGCCAACAATTCGCCAACATGAAACAGATGCCGCAAATAGGCTTTTGTGTGAAAGCGACTCGTCGGAGCAGCCCCCTCAGTATCATCAATGGGTGTGTGGTCATTTGCCCATTTTAGGTTTTTCATATTCATCACGCCATTGGCAGTATAAAGCAAACCATGACGTGCGTTGCGCGAAGGCAATACGCAATCGAACATATCAATTCCGAGCGCAATGTTTTCTAAAATATTGACAGGCGTACCAACGCCCATGAGGTAACGTGGCTTGTCTTTGGGCAGGATTTGACAAACCAAATCGGTCATTTCGTACATATCTTCTGCTGGTTCACCAACCGATAAACCACCTATGGCATTGCCTTGTTGGTTCTGTTCTGCTATAAATTCAGCCGATTTGACACGTAAATCCTTGAAAACAGAGCCTTGAACGATGGGGAACATAGCTTGACTGTATCCATACTGAGGGGGGGTGTTGTCGCAATAGGTGATGCAGCGTTTGAGCCAACGGTGCGTCAAATCCATCGAGTTTTTAGCATATTCGTAGGTACATGGATAAGGTGGACATTCATCAAAAGCCATGATGATGTCGCCACCAATATCGTATTGGATTTCAATGGATTTTTCAGGTGAAAAAAAGTGTTTCGAGCCGTCAATATGCGAAGCAAACGTTACGCCTTCCTCCGTTATCTTCCGCCGATGCGCCAATGAATAGACTTGATAACCGCCTGAATCCGTCAAAATGGGTCGTGACCAACCATTAAATTTGTGTAAACCACCTGCCGTTTTAAGTATTTCCATACCTGGGCGCAAGTATAAATGGTAGGTATTGCCCAAAATTATCTGTGCTTTTACATCGTTTTCAATCTCTTTTGTATGCACGCCTTTCACTGTTCCAAGTGTTCCAACAGGCATAAAAATCGGCGTTTCGATAACGCCATGTTCAGTTTCAATCAATCCTGCCCGTGCATTCGATTGAGGGTCAATGTGTTGTAAAGTAAATGTCATAATTTTCTAATTAGAAAATAAAAAGTGAATAGTAAAGGATTTTCCAAACCCAATACTATTCACTTTTCACTTTTCATTTTTCACTTAATTGTTATTTATTCAATTCCGCCAAGCTGATTGTACGGCGTTCGTTTATGTAATTTGTCGGTTCAAAAGAAATGGCACCCGCATTTTCAGCGATGATATAAAACTCAATCGCCGTGAATTTACCTGCTGGATTGACGACAGTACCAAAGACTTTGTCACCCGCTTCGCCATCATGGTTTTTACCGTCGTCAAACATTTGTTGTTCGATGAAATTACCCAACGAACCAACAGGACGGTACATCAAACGCACCCGACGGGGAAAATTATCCACTTTGGCTTTTACATGAAAATCACCGACCGATTTAGTCGTAAATTTTTGACGATTGGTGAAGTTAATGGAAGATACGACGGGTGGAATATTGAGCAAATCAGGGTATCTTTTAAGGAATTTTGCCCGTTTTGACATTAATTCAACAATACCAGGAATCTTAGTTACTTTACCAACCGTCTCCATAAGGCTGCGTTGAAAATCTGCCAATTCATACGGTTTTTCTTGCGAATTGATATAATAAGCCGTTATCAATGACTGCAAAGCCGTTGCTTTGGTTTGGTAAGCATTGTTTTCAAACCAATCTGCCAAAATTTGGCGAATGTGCGCAAAGTAAATTTTGCGATTATCTGGATCTTTTAATAAATGTGCAATCACAGGTCTCGACGCATTATCGGCATGGAGCAATGGGTCGAGGGAAACCAAACCGTCAAAATCGAGGTCGCTCATGCCGTTTGTATTTTTAAAACTGCCAAAAGCGAGGTTCAATTCTGTGGGTACAAAATTGAATTGCCCTGCCGCATCACGTATCAAATAGTAGTTGCCGCTGTACTGACCTGTGTAACTGTTTAGGTTTACAATAACGTTGTTAAACGCTAAAAACCATAAAGTACGGTCAATATTCAAGACTTTCTCTATGTTTTGGGGTTCGTCGTGCAGTATTTTAGTCAATTCTATAAGGTCGTCCCAACCTTCTTTTGACAGCATGTCGAAGTTGTGGAGATAACATTTAGCATTTTTTTCATACTTCAATGCGCCAAAATTGGTGTGGTCGCAATCATCATTTGCTGTCGTTCTGGTATCAGGTACGCAACGAAACGCAGGTAAAACGGCCCCCTCAGTACCAGAGAAGTTTTTTTGTATAAATGTCTCATCAACGGCTTCAATATTGACATAAACACCTTTATTGATGCTGTTGACCGTCAAATTGACGTAATTGGCTTGTGGTGCGGGCATATAACGCCGTGCAATTTCGTAACCCAATACTTCACGCACCATAGACGGGTCGCGCAAGGCTTGCGAAAGTGCAAAAGTTTTGTAGCCTTGATGGTTCTGTTTTTTATCAATCAAATTGAGTTTCAACAACCATGGATTGCGTTGACTGCCAATTTGATGCGTATAGTTGTTGGCATAACTGACACCTACATTTTCGTAAATTGTTCCGTCAATTTGCACTTTTGCAAGTGCCATTTCGTCGCCATTAATACGGTTGGAGTCAAGGAGATTCATCCATTTGGCTTTGTCAAAAGTGATGCGTACATCGTGGACATACGAGCCATCGTATAAATCACCAGACTTTTGAGCCATCATGCTGAAAGATAAAAAGGTTAGGGCTGCTGCAAATAGTATTGTATTTTTTTTCATAATGTGTAAAGATTCAAAAATAATGGATAGTGGATAGTGGATAGTGGATAGTTGATAATGGATAGTTGATAATGGATAATTGATAATAATGAATTTTCAGCATTATCCATTATCCATTATCAACTATACATTATCCATTATTGATTTGATAATCAACGTTTTAACGAATCTATTTATTTTTCATTCGCAATCTTTTAGACCTTCTCGGACTTCATCAACAGTCCACAGTTTCTCTGTATTGCCCCATGAAGTGCCGATATAATTCATAATATTCGTTATTTCAAACTCAGTCATTCCCTTAATACCGAGCATTTCCTGCGTGCCATAGGTCACTCCGTTGACGACGATATTGCCTTTTAAACCGTTTTTTATGACGCAAGACAACTCGCTGCGATGTGTTGACAAATAATCTGCTTTTGCCAAAGGTGGCACTAAACCTTTCAGTCCTTCGCCGTTTTCTTGATGACAGTTGGCGCACATACGGGTGTAAAGGGTTTTGCCTTGTTTGTAAACGTTGTCGTCGTTGCTACATGCTGCAAAAGTAAGGATAGTGATTAAAGGCAGTATAAAAATGAGTTTTTTCAAAATTGTAATTTTATGTGAATCAATGTGTTAACTGAACAGAGTTCAAAAGAATCCGAAAGTTAAGAAGTTTTGATAATCTAATGTGTAAAAAGGACGGTTTATCCTTTTTACTTTTTGGTCTGTTAAATAGATGAAACAAAAAATAGGCTGTCTTGATGGTGGTGCAAGGCTAACCTTAGTTTGGCATTTTATAACGATGAGTTGTGCCATTAACAAGGCTTTGTTTGTCTCAATGTTTGAGTCTATTAAATTACAAAAAAAAGTAAAGAGAAAGTTTTTTATGTCGTTGTACTGTTGTATTTTTGTACACCTAAAAACGACACTTATGATAAATAACAACCTCGACCGCCATTGTTCGACCGCCATTGTTCGACCGCCATTGTTCGACCGCCATTGTTCGACCGCCATTGTTCGACCGCCATTGTTCGTATTTTTCTATACCATTGGCATAAATACCAAAATGCTTTGGGCTGACACCTTATTATATATGTGTCACGCCACAGTGATAGACAAACCGCCTGATACTGAGGGGGTATTTCACTTTCTATAAAAAATCAAAACTTATTTCATAAACAAATCAACAAATACCTTTCAAAAATGGAAGCACAAGATTTATTCAAACCGCTTAGTCAAATTGCACAGGAATTTCACCGTTCGCCTAAAACGCTTTATAACCACATTAAAAAGAACGAGCGTTTGAGGAACGAAATCCAATCAGGTTTGCAACCGCCTAAGAAACAAAAACTCATTTACGAAGAACTCGGTTATCCGCCAGGCGTGAATAAAAAAGACTATGAAAATGTCTGATTTATCAAGAAGGAAGGAATGTCGTTTATATTAAAAAAAACGACATTTCTGATTCTTTCCGATTTGTGCCTTTTCTTTCCGATTCTTTCCGTTTTTTACCGATTTTTTCCCTTGGTGGAATCAATCCTTTTATGGAATTTTGTATTGTGATTAAAGGCGAAATAAAAATATTATTTTACTTTATTGCATAATTACAAGTTCATTAATTCAATTTAAAAAAAACAAAAATGAAAGAAAAATTCAGAAAAAAAATGTCAATCTTTATGGTTGCTTTAATGATGTTTTCCACATCAGCTTTTTCACAAGCTAATTGTGAAAACCAAGGCTCAGTTGAGTCATTCGGCATTCGAATAACCTCTTGGCATTGTACTGACGGTGATTATGTAACGGGCTCTATTTATGTGGGAGGGCATTGGGTTGTGATTTTTGACACTCAGTTGTAACTTTAAAAGTGGCGAGGTGAATATTATTTTATCTCGTCACTTTCTATAAAAGAAAATAATGTTAACGATAACTAATTTACATTTTTCATACAGACAAAATCACGATGTCTTAAAAAATATATCTCTTTCAATGGACGAAAGAGATATACTGTTTTTGATAGGTGCGAATGGTGCTGGAAAGAGTACACTTTTAAAAAACATCTTGGGCTTAGTCAGACCTGATAGTGGTTCAGTTAGGATTGAAAATAGCCTTATGAATACTAAAAATAGGCTTGAAATCATACACAATGTAGGTGTTTTGCTTGAAAATGCTTCTTTTTATGGGCATTTAACCGTCAAAGAGAATATTAGTATCATTGCTGCCTATTACAATGATATTAGTCAAAAACAAATTCAAGATACAATAAGCATTTTGGGTTTAGAAAGTGTACAAAATAGATTAGCAAGCGAGTTGTCAACAGGATTTAAACAACGTTTAGGTTTAGCCATGTCAATTGTGCATAAACCTAAAATCGTGTTTTTAGATGAACCGACGAATGGTCTTGACCCACAAAACATTATTGATTTTAGAGAATTGATAATAAACTTGAATAAAAATTATGGCGTAAGTTTTTTCATCACGACACATATTTTAACGGAAGTAGAGAAATTGTCAACCAAAGTTGCCATAATTAGAGATGGAACAATCATAGATAGCTTTCAAATGTCGGAATTAAATCAAAAAATGGAAACTTTAATTGATAGTGAAATATCGAAAGGAGGATTAGAAGATTATTACCTTTTCAAATGTAATCAATATGATAAAACTCATAAAATTGGAGTTTAAGAAAATTCAAAAAACACCGATATGGCTTGTTTTGCTTGTCTTTATCTTAATTTTCTTTTACTCTTGTTATGACCTTTACTATGATTTTCAAAATCAATTTTGGAGAGACGTTAGTGTGAGTCAAGACATGAATCCATGGCATTTTTTTATTAATAGTCAAGCACGAAAAATTGAATTTTGTATCGGTATTAACATACTTATTTTAACAGCTTGGTTGCATCAGCAAGAAATAGTAAATGAGATGTGGCATAGACTTTTCTTATTCCCAAAATCTATGTTTAATATTGTTCTGTCAAAGATATTGCTCACTATATCACTTGTTTTTCTACAATTGATTCTTGTTTTTGCTTTTACTGTATTTATATTTAAACCAAAATTGTCCGTTTATTATTCTTTTTTATTTTACGGAAAATATTTAGATACACCTTTCTTTTATGGGCAATGGTTTTTATTCTATTTACCAGCAATCATCAAGGTCGCTTTTTTTCAAGAATGGTTAACATTAAAATTTAGAAATAGTTATTTAACCAGTTTTTTTATTGGAATACTTGGTTTGTTTTTAAGTTTCATTGATTACTCTCCTTATTCTATGTATTGTACAATACATACCTATTTTTTAAAAGAAATAACCGTATCAATTATCTACATCGTTTTATTCACCTATTTTATTTACAAGGAATTACAAAATGCCGAAATTTAAATTCTTTTTGTTGACAATAGAGTTAGAAATACTAAAACTCATAAAACATAAATCATTTTGGTTTTTGGTTTTGACTATGGTTTTTCTTGTATCTATATTCGGTATTTTTTCAGTATCAAATATTGACAATAGAAAAACAGAGCATATTCTGAATCAAAACCCGTGGTATTTTTTAATCAATTTTCAATACTTTCAGATTGTCATACATTGTCTAATATACGGCTTTATAACCAATTTACATTTTAAAAATGACTATGAGAATAATATGATAAAACAATACGCTTTTTTGCCCATCTCCGCCGAAATGTATTTCTTTTCAAAAATCATTGCTTTACTAATCTCTATTCTTTGTATTCAATTCCTTTATTTTATTGTTTTTTCTGCTACAAGTTATTATTCTGGAACACATAATTTTCCAAACTTAAATTTTGAAAACCATAACTTTACAAGCATTATACCCTATCTACTTTTAATGATTTTGCGAGAATTTGTTTCCTTATTAGGCTATCTAAGTATATTGTGTTTATTCAACTATTATATTCATCGTTCAATATTTTCTACTGTATTTGTCATTCTTCTTTGCTTATGCAATTTTTCAACCATTTCAAGGGTCATTCCTTCTGGTTATGCCGTTCAATCTAATTTATTGATGAACAAACATTTGTCAGGATATTTTGACATCAGCTTATCTTTATTTAAATACGAAATTTCAAGTATAGCTATTTTTAGTTTAATTATGTTTTTAGTTTATTTTTTAATAAAATCTAATAAAAATTACAATTATAAATTCTCTTAGTCAATGAATAATAGGCGACTTTTTATAGCTTTAGTTTTATTTTATCTTATTGTCATTATAGCACTCCTTATTTATAGTAGTGAAACTCTTATTATTGGAGGCTTCAATAATTTATTGTTTTTCTTAACAGCTATTGCCAATGTATTTTATTTATATGCTGTTCAAAGTGAGTTTAAATATATTCCAATTCAAAAAACATTTTATACACTTTTAAGTATAAATGTGATTTTTTTTCTTCTATCTAAGTTTATCGATTTGTATATTGTTCATTATTTTGACCCCAATATTTTAACAACATTAGTGCGTGAAGAAATACAAGTTATGAATAAAGAATTAGAAGCGATTGGTGCTGTTAATTCGATGACTTATGAGGATATTGAAAAAAACGTGACAAATAAATTCTCTTTTTGGAGTATTGTAAAATCTTTATTTTGGGGTACACCTTTTATTGCCCTATTTACGTTTCTTATTGTTCTATCTTTTTCAAAAGTTCCTAAATTATTCAATTAACAATCTTACTTGTTGTCAAAGTGCAAAATTTGACCTCAATCTTGAAAAATGATAACCTTTATTCGCGGTCTTGGTTGGATTGGAAAGCGGCATGAAGATGGAAATCTGCGATAAGTAGCCAAGCGCAAGAACGCTTCGCCAAGTAGTTACGAGTATCATAAGTTGCATGATGTGAGTGACTGCCACAAGCCGAATACCGAAGACATGGCTTATTATCTGTATTTTTTCTTACTTTTATGAGAAAAATATTCTCTCGAAAAAGCCTTAAAAAACAGATAATAATTTTACGGCTATTTATCAAACCAAATAGGCAATTAGCTAAAAGCCTTGAAAATCAATACTTTAAACCGCTTTCCTTTTAACAGATTATGAATGGAAAATCTAAAATAACTAAATTCGTCATAAAATAAACTACCTTTGCAAAAAATTTGTGTGCCGTTGTACGCAAATATTGTTCAGGTAAATAAGTAATTATGTGATGAGGTCAGGTTCGGAAACTCACTTTTACGATTACTAACTTACCGAATCACATTTTTAATGCTTATTTTAATGGAATTGTTCGAAAAATTAGGTCTGAATGAAGACCTACTTAGGGGTATTGCAGAACTCGGGTTCTCTACGCCTACACCTGTTCAGGAATTGGTTATTCCTACCGCACTCACAACCACTGGCGATATTGTCGCCCTCGCCCAAACGGGCACTGGCAAAACTGCCGCTTTCGGTCTCCCACTTTTACAATTGATTGACTTAACTGAACGCCACGTTCAAGGCTTGATTCTGTGTCCAACACGTGAATTATGCGTTCAGGTGGCGGGTGATTTGGTCAATTACGCCAAATTTGCACCTAAATGCAAGGTAACGGCTGTTTATGGTGGTGCAAGTATCGATACGCAAATTCGTCAAATCAAGGCAGGTACGCAAATCATTGTTGCTACGCCAGGTCGTTTGATTGACTTGATTGAGCGTGGTGCGGTCAAACTCGACCAGATGAAACGCCTTGTCCTCGACGAAGCCGATGAGATGTTAAACATGGGTTTCAAAGACGATTTGGACACCATTTTAAAGTCAGCGACCAATAAACAATCAGTTTGGTTGTTTTCGGCTACGATGTCTAATGAGGTGCGTTCTATTGCGCGCAACTATATGACTGACCCAATCGAATTGACATCAGGCAGACGCAACGAAACAAACGTAAACATTGACCACGTATATTATGTATGTCGTGCTGACGACCGTTTTTCAACTTTGAAACGTGTTGTTGACTCACATCCTGGCATTTTTGGTTTGATTTTCTGCCGTACGAAAGCTGAAACCAAAGAAGTAGCAGAGCAAATGACCCGTGATGGTTACAACAGCGATGCCCTTCATGGCGACCTTTCGCAAAATGACCGTGACCGTGTGATGTTGCGTTTCCGCGAAAACAACTTGCAATTATTGATTGCAACAGATGTTGCGGCACGTGGTATTGACGTGAGTGATATTACACACGTTATTAACTATGGTTTGCCTGACGATATTGAAGTTTATACGCACAGAAGTGGTCGTACAGGTCGTGCTGGTAAAAAGGGTACAGCGATTACGATTGTTACATCGAAATACGAGGAGCGGATTCCGCAAATCGAGCGTATGAACAAGGCGAAATTTACAAAATTGCCAATTCCTTCGGGCGTTGAGGTTTGTGAAGCACAATTGATGCAAATCATCAAAAATGTACATGAAGCTGAAGTACAACACACTGAAATCGAGCCGTTTTTGCCCGCTATTTATGATGAATTGAAAGATTTGTCGAAAGAAGACCTCATCATACGTTTTGCGAGTATGGAGTTCAACCGCTTTTTGATGTACTACAAAGATGCGCCAGATTTGAATCCACGTCGCAGACGTGATGTCTCAATGGGAGGTGGTGATGACAGACGTTCTTCTTCACGGTCAAATGGTCAACATGCACGCCTTTTTGTCAATATTGGCGAAATGGATGGTTTGTCAAAACGCGATTTTATCAGCCTTTTGGGTGACAACTTCAATGTGCCAAACAGTGCAATTGGACGCGTGGACATCAAAAAATCATACTTACATTTCGACGTTGAACCGAATTTTGTAGAGCGTTTGAAAAGCGGTTTGCAAAAAGCCACTTTCAACGGACGTAAATTACGCGTTGATGATGCCACAGAATCAACAGACCGTCCAAGCGGTGGTGGTGGTTCTTATGGTGGCGAAAGAAAAAGCTATTCGGATAGACCCAGATCAGATTCTGGTTTCGATAAGAAGAAAAAAGACAGAGACAAGCGCAAGAAAGCGTGGTAAGTCGAATGATGAACGATGAATTATGAATGATAAATCGTCTTTCTTCAATATATAAAAAGAGCCGTTAAATACCCCCTCAGTATTTAGCGGCTTTTTTATTACTTTTTATT
Source organism: Saprospiraceae bacterium (assembly GCA_031367705.1). GTDB lineage: Bacteria > Bacteroidota > Bacteroidia > Chitinophagales > Saprospiraceae > JAAFJT01. Next base: position 31,289 of record JANLQI010000141.1, read on the forward strand.
AAACTGATTCATCGTAAACGCAATCCCAATCGTTCCAAAAGCTTTCACGGTATCGGCAGCGTATTTTACGAAGTCCGCCAATTGTTTTTCCTCTTCATTTGACCATTTGCCCAAGACATAATCGGCTTGTTGCCCTTTTGCGAATTCTGAACCGATGCCGATACGCAGCCTTGCGTAATTGTTCCCACCACAGAGTTGGTCAATACTTTTCAAACCATTATGTCCACCATCGCTGCCCGAAGGACGGAGACGTTGTTTGCCAAACGGAAGAGCCAAATCGTCGAGGACAACTAAGAGGTTTTCCTTAGGAATATTGTGTTTTGTGAGCCAATAACGCACCGCTTTGCCACTCAAATTCATATATGTTGTTGGTTTTATCAAGACAAAAGTGCGCCCTTTGTGCTTCACTTCTGCTACAAAGGCTTGGCTGTCGTGCTTGAAAGTGCCGCCAAGTTCCTTTGCCAAGAGGTCAACTACGTCGAAACCGACATTGTGGCGCGTGCCTTCATAGTCATTGCCGATATTGCCGAGTCCTGCGATTAAGTATTTCATTGTGTCGGGTTCTGTTTTAGGTGTGTCCTTTGGGGACAGGGTGTTTTTGAAAAAAGAAAAAAGACTGTTTATTAACATGATGATTCACATTTCATTTTTAGAGGCGCAAAATTACGTCTCTTTTATGAAAAAATATCCCCTTCCCGATAGAATCGGGATTTCATTCCTCAACAGTATTTTAGGCTTTCTGTCTATCACAGCGTATCATAGTTTTTTCATGGGAGGTTTAAAAAAATATAACATATAAGTAAATATGTTAAAGTTTTGACCTTTGCTAAATATTATTTGGAAAAGTAAATGGGCTACATTAGTTTTGTTACAGAATTAAAAACAATAACACAACAAGTATTTTTTTAACCAAAATAAGGAAACGCTCGCAAATCGCAAATCGCAAATCGCTACTTTGTAGTGAAAGGTCTCTGTTTTGCGATTATTTAAGATTGATATTGAAGACGTCTCAATATACAGGCTACTAAATAAAAATGGTAGCTCATTTATTTTTGATTTCAGTACCTATTGCGGAACTGAAATATAGAACAAACAAAAAAGACGACCACCGCAATTCTTGGCAGAGGCGGTAGCCGTCATTTATTAACCTAAGTTAAACCGTAAAAATAATGAAAAATTTTGAACGACGACGAAAATAGGCAATTCTCTGCGCAGAATTGCCGCCACATCCCCGTTCCGAAAGCCTTTTATTTCGATGCTTTTTCGTCGCTTTGTCCCGAGTACTTCGGGACGAACAGGGTTTGTATTTCTTTCACAATCTAAAATAATAACAAACAATGAAAAAGTTCCTATTGACTTTGTGCGCAAGCACCCCCTCAGTAACACCATCTTTACTGACAGTAAAAGGCATCTACACTTCTCTATTTATCTTGATTTTATCTACATCGGCTTTTGCTCAATTTGAGTTGAAAGACACGACACATAGTGTTCCCTTTCATAAATGGGAAATTAGTGTGGATTTGAAACCGCTTTTCAGAAGTGATGAACCGTATAATGTAATGGCCAAATGGCATTTTACTGATAGGAAAGCACTTAGATTTGGTATTAGTATGGCTGATTATTCAAAGACCCAGGATACATCTTGGATTACAGAGAAACGAGTTGGTACAATCCAATATGACCAATATACTCGAAATATCGGTAAGAAAATGAACTGGGCTATAAAACTGGGCTATCAATATGAATTTAAGCAAGGCAAGATATCAATTTATACAGCTTCTGATTTTGAATGGGATACAGAGTCTATTGATTTTCAGACTCCATTTCAGTTTAAAGGGGAACTAATAGATCAAGGTGCTATACAGCCATTTATAGGTTATCAAAGTATTTATTTATTGCGGAGTCGTAATACTATTTTGAATTTGATACAATCATTGGGCATCAGGTACCATATAAACAGCTACTTGTCGTGTGCTTTTGAAACAGCCCTAGTTGGGCAGTATAAAAAGTGGGGTTACCACATTTTTGAAGACCCGTATATCAGTCCATATTTTATAAAATCTACCATTAAAGGCGGGTCTGAAACACATTTCATCTTGAAACCTTTGATGGGTCTATTTCTAAATTATCATTTCTAATAATTTAAAAAATTAAACAATGAAAAAAGCAATTATATTTTTATTTTTTGTTTTACAATTTATTGCCTCAAATGGTCAAACTGTAAATATTACATGTTCTGGTGGAGCAGACTGCTTTTCAGTAACTCCCTGTGCAACTCCTAATACTTATTTGGCTGATATTAACGATGGAACTCGAACAACTGCAAATGGGTATTCCAGAGATATTTCATGGATTGCTACAGGAGCAAGATCAAGTGCAAGTGCATCTGGGGATAAATTATCTTTTTCTGTTACTTGGGACAATCAACCCAATTCACCGGCAGATTTTGTTACAATAGCGGTCTTTTATGCTAAAGGTACAGATACGCTTACAAAATTTGCTCAAAAAGCTGTCACTGTGAAATACATAGCACCCATCACACAAATGAGCATAAATGGTGTCGTAGCGAGCCAAATGCAAGCTAATTCCCTAGCTTGTGGCACTCAAACTATAACGATTGGTGTGCCTACACCCACAACGAATCCTTCTTCGGGTATAACTTACACATGGTTTTTGCCTTCGGGATGGAGTTTTGCACCAGGGTCACCGACAAATTCAAATACCATAAGCGTCAATCCAAGCGCAGGAACAAGTGACAATATCTTAGTTCAAGCGCGGCGTAATGATGTGCCTTGCCTCCAAGAATCTTATTTGATTAGTGTTACCCGCCCCTTAGCAGGCACACCTACACTGACAGGCGTACCCACCGCTTCAATATGTAGTGGTTCATATTTTTATTTAATTGGTAATGCGACCAACGCTACTTCTTATAATTGGTCAACGACAGGTGCATTGTCTAATACCTTTGCTGATAATAATTTCGCTGAAATTTTAACGACATCGGGTTCAAGTGGTACTGTTACATTCACCGTTGATAATGCTTGCCAATCGCCCAAAAGTATAACCCGTACCATCTATGTAGGTACTCCCGTTATAACAAACGCCACAGTTGACTGGCAGCCGCTTGCCTATCCCAATTACATCAATAATCCTGGTTTTTTGACCATTACTGTCAATAATGCAGAAGGTTCAAGCACGAATTGGACATTATTGAATGGTTCAGGGAATATTTACTACGCTGGGCAAAATCAAGTATCGGTGTATGCCTACCCTTTTATGCGGGTTGAAGGGGTCACTTCCAATCAATGTGGTACAGGCGAAGCAAGGACTTTTTATGTCCAAGACATCAGTAATGGTTATTACCGAATGGCATCACCCAATCCAGCAACAAGCATCATCAGTAGCGAAATCTTAGCGATGGATGCACTCAAAAAAGTCACTTTGGTCAGTGCTGCGCGCCCAGGCATTGTGCGTATGTACAATGCGAATGGCTCATTAAATGCCGATACGCATAGAAACAACAACATTCTTTCATTTGATACAGGTAATTTACCGCGTGGGCTTTATTATCTCAACTTCTTCTTTGAAGGCAACAGAAATTATACAGAACAGATTGAATTGAATTAAAATCAAGCAGTCGCCCTAAGTTTCTGCAACTGCATTTACCCCCCTCAGTAAAATAGCGAATTATCGGTAACTCGGTAATTCGCATTTTTTTGGCATTGTTCTTTGTGTACACAGACAGAAAGGGTTTGAAAAATTATATAATTTTAAAACCATCTAAACGCTGCCTTTGACAATGATACACAAGAAAATTTTACCTTTGCCCTTGATATTCAATAGGATTTTAATAACTGAATGCCTTAATGTATGCGTGTCCTACTCTGTGGTTTGGGTTCTATTCTCAACAATGCGCTCGATTACCGACTGCGAAAGTACGGTTATCGGGTCATTGCTGCACAAGATGCCAACGATGCTTTGAGTCATATTCATGTAGGTCATGCCGATATTATCATCACAAGTATCAATCTCGAAGGTTTTAGGTTGCCGAGTTTTATTGGCTTAATACGTGAGGATTTGGGACATTCTATTCCCATTATTTTAGTGACAGAAATAGAAAGCGATATAGAAGCCGTTTTAGAAGGCATGGAAGCTGGCGCCGATGATTTTGTTACATTCCCTTTTAAACCAGCTGAATTGGTCATGCGTATTAAACTTTTGCTTTATAGATATGTACATTATTAAACTTTTGAAAACGATAGAGTGAAACCATTAAACAACTTAACAAAATCCGATTAATGAAAGGAATTATTCTCGCAGGAGGACTTGGCACACGCCTTTACCCCTTGACTTTGGCAGTTAGCAAACAAATGATGCCGGTTTATGACAAACCGATGATTTATTACCCCCTCAGTACATTGATGCTGGCGGGCATCCGAGATGTGATGATTATCTCAACGCCTTACGATTTACCTAATTTTGAAAAACTTTTTGGCACGGGCGAAGAGTTAGGTATGAATTTCCACTACAAAGTGCAGCACGACCCCAATGGTTTGGCACAAGCCTTTGTACTCGGAGAGGAATTTATCGGTGGTGACAGTGCGGCTTTGATATTGGGCGACAATATTTTTCATGGCGATGGTTTGGGCGAACAATTGAGCAAATGTAACAATCCCGAAGGCGGTATTGTCTTCGCTTACAATGTCGCTGACCCTGAACGTTATGGCGTTGTAGAGTTTGATAAAAACTTCAAAGCCCTATCAATTGAAGAAAAACCGACCAAACCGAAGTCAAATTACGCCGTTCCAGGCTTGTATTTTTATGACAATTCTGTTGTAGAAGTCGCTAAAAACCTAAAACCGTCACCACGTGGCGAATATGAAATCACAGATGTCAATCGCTATTATTTGGAACATGAGAAGTTGCAAGTCCGCGTTTTAGGTCGTGGCACAGCTTGGTTGGATACAGGGACACATGAATCGTTGCTGCAAGCGGGACAATTTATAGAAGTGATTGAAGCCCGTCAAGGCTTGAAAATCGGTTGTATCGAAGAAATTGCTTGGCAAATGGGCTTTATCAACGATGAACAATTGGAGAAATTGGGCAATAAATACATCAAAAGTGGCTATGGCGAGTATTTATTGGGCTTGCTGAAACATTGATTTAATTGTCTATTATGTTTTTAAAAGGGCTGTATCAATGGTGTTGATACAGCCCTTTTTTCATGGTGACTGCCGTCGAGTGGTCTCATCTTTTATCGAAATGAAAGATATTAGTACAAGGATAATGATAAATTCTTGATACTGTAAAGAGATAAATTGTCAGAAGGCAGTATTTTGGCAGCCTTTTTAATGCCCTTCATCCAACAATAAAAGCCTAAAAACCTTATTTCTACCGAAAATATCTAACTTTCTATATGTTTTCAAAAAATAGCTTTATTTTTGGGCGTTTTTCAAACCTTTGATTCAAAAAGGGATAGTTTTCTTAAAAAATGACCCCCTCAGTATAATAAGGTTTGCAAACAGTAATTTGATATAAATAACTTATTTTTTGTTCATAAACTATTGATTATCAAACTTTTTAACCAAATTATCTCGTACTTTTAAAAATATACAATTATGGCTTTAGATATTAAAATGGTCAAGGCGTTCTATAAAGATTATGCCTCACGCGTGGAAGCAGCGCGGACTATGTTGGGTCGCCCCTTGACTTTAACCGAAAAAATCCTTTATGCGCATTTGCACGAAGACTCTGGCAAAAAGGATTTCAAACGTGGTGGTGACTACGTATTCTTCTCTCCTGACCGCGTAGCGATGCAGGACGCAACAGCGCAAATGGCTTTGATGCAATTCACAACTTGTGGACGCAAAAAAGTGGCAGTGCCTTCAACAGTGCATTGTGACCACTTGATTCAAGCAAAAGTGGGCGCATCTGCTGACTTGGTGCGTGCTGAGGCGGAAAACTCGGAAGTTTATAAATTCCTCAGCGATGTCTCTAATAAATATGGTATCGGTTTCTGGAAGCCAGGCGCGGGTATCATTCACCAAATTGTCTTGGAAAACTACGCTTTCCCAGGCGGTATGATGATTGGCACGGACTCTCACACCGTTAACGCGGGTGGTTTGGGCATGGTTGCTGTCGGTGTCGGCGGTGCGGATGCTGTGGATGTTATGGTCGGTTTGCCTTGGGAATTGAAAATGCCAAAATTGATTGGCGTTAAGTTGACAGGCAAAATGAAAGGCTGGACTTCTGCCAAAGACGTGATTTTGAAAGTCGCTGGTATTTTGACCGTAAAAGGTGGTACAGGTGCGATTGTTGAATATTTCGGACCAGGTGCAACCTCGTTGAGCTGTACAGGTAAAGGAACGATTTGTAATATGGGTGCTGAAATTGGTGCAACAACCTCTACTTTCGGTTACGACAAATCTATGGAACGTTACCTCAAAGCAACGGATCGTGCTGATGTTGCGCGTTTGGCAAATAAAGTCAAAGCGGAATTGACAGGCGATGCAGATTGCTACGAAAATCCAGAAAAATACTTCGACCAAGTGATTGAAATCAACTTGTCGAAACTCGAACCTCATGTGAACGGGCCTTTCACGCCAGACTTGGCTTGGCCTATTTCACAATTGGCAAAAGCGGTTAAGAAAAACGGTTATCCTGAAAAGTTGTCTGTTGGTTTGATTGGTTCTTGTACCAACTCAAGCTACGAAGACCTTGACCGTGCGGCTTCGGTGGCACGTCAAGCGGTTGAAAAAGGATTGATTGCAGGTTCTGAATTTACGATTACGCCAGGTTCTGAACTCATCCGTTTCACCGTTCAACGTGACGGTATTTTAACGGATTTCGAAAAAATGGGTGGTGTTGTTTTAGCCAATGCTTGTGGTCCTTGTATCGGTCAATGGGCGCGTCATGGTGCTGAAAAACAAGAGAAAAACTCGATTATCACGTCTTTTAACCGCAATTTCTCTAAACGTGCAGACGGTAATCCGAATACACACTCATTCGTGGCTTCTCCTGAAATCGTTACGGCGATGGCAATCGGTGGCAGCATGTTGTTCAATCCGTTGAAAGATACGTTGACCAATAGTAAAGGTGAGCAAGTAAAACTCGACCCTCCAAAAGGTGTTGAATTACCGCCAAAAGGTTTCGCTGTTGAAGATGCAGGCTACCAAGAACCGACTAAAATAGGCGCATCAAAAATTAAAATCGTTGTTGACAAAAAGTCAAAACGTTTGCAATTATTGAAGCCTTTTGTCGCGACTACTGAGGGGGATGTGACAGGTATGCGTTTGCTTATCAAAGCAAAAGGCAAATGTACAACTGACCATATTTCTATGGCAGGTCCTTGGTTGGAGTTCCGTGGTCACTTGGAAAATATCTCTAACAACTGTTTGATTGGTGCTGTTAACTACTTCAATGGTGAAACCAATAAGGTTTTGAACTTGAACAAAGGCACATATCAAGCTGTACCTGATTCAGCACGGACTTATCAAAAAGCAGGTGTTGGAACAATCGTTTTTGGTGAAGAAAACTATGGCGAAGGGTCAAGCCGTGAGCACGCAGCGATGGAACCCCGTTTCTTAGGTGTTCGTGCAATTGTTGTAAAATCATTCGCTCGTATCCACGAAACGAACTTGAAAAAACAAGGTATGCTCGGTTTGACATTTGCAAATGTCGCTGATTTCGATAAAGTACGTCAAGACGATACGATTGACATCAAAGGTTTGGATACTTTCGCAGAAGGTAAAAATTTGGTTATCGCCCTGCATCACGCTGACGGTACATCTGAATCGTTTGAAGTAAAACACACCTACAATGCACAACAAATCGAATGGTTCCGTCAAGGTTCTGCCTTGAATCACATTCGTGCAACGTTAAAGTAAAACACGTAACACCAAATTCCATTTGGTGATATAAAAAAGCCGTTCTCGTTCATTCGAGAGCGGCTTTTTGGTTTTTATGACAGAAAATGATGTTATACTGAGGGGTATTATTTCTAAAAAAAGTATAACTTTGTAAATAAGCGAAGATTTTAACCACTATTGAACTTACATTATCGTTTTAAACTATGAGAAACAAACGTTACCAACTCACGTTTTCGGTGTCATTTACCATGTATGAATTTGTAAGCGAAGGACCGAATGGACGAATCAATAAATTGGTGAAATACACAGAATCAAGTGTTAAAAACATTTATAACCTTGGTTTTGGCGATAAATTAGATGATTCGGATGATTTTGATGATGAAGTCATTACGAATAACAAAGACAGTTTACGTGTTTTATCAACAGTTGCAGCGACTGTATATACATTCACAGATAAGTACCCCAATGCTATTGTCTTTGCAACTGGTAGTACCGATGCTCGAACTCGTTTATACCGAATGGGCATCTCAAATAATTTAGAAGAGATTAAAGAGGATTTTGAGGTACTTGGACGAATAGAAGATAAATGGGAACGGTTTGAAAAAAATCGAGACTATGATGCCTTTTTATTAACGCGAAAAATAATGGTAAAATGAAAAGTATAGAAGAATTAAATCAATCAAAGCTGCCCATAGCCGTCTATGACAAAGGGCTTGATAAATATGAGAAAAAGCCGCTTTTCCAAAAGAAAATGGATAAAGCGAATGCTATTTTAGCGACTTCACCGCCAACACAATTTTTAAATGAAAGAGAAAATAAGCGCATAAAGCAATATTTTGAGCAATGTTTGCCTATTGAAAAAATAGCTCAAAATCTGGATTTGACTGAAAATGATGTGTTACTGCGTCTCGAAGAAATGGGGTTAGTTAAGTGCCTCTCGTGATGTTGAAATAACACCAAATTCCATTTGGTGTTATAAAAAAACCGTTCTCGTTGATTCGAGAGCGGCTTTTTGGTTTTTATACTGAGGGGGGTATAAAAAACGCCTATTTGAGTTTTTATGCTCAAACAGGCGTTTTTTATTTACCAAATGCAATTTGGTGTTACTTAGCTTTCTTCAAACTCTGCTGACAAAATACGGATGATTTCCAGCACCGTTTCTTCTTCAAGGTCTGAACGACGGACGATTTCTTCAGCTTTCAGATTCAATACATCTCTCGCCGTATCGCAACCGATGCGTTTGAGGACATCTACAACCCAATCTTCGAGTTCGTCTCTGAATTCGTCAAGGTCAACGTCATCAACTTCGACTTCTTCGTCTTCGCGGAATACGTCAATTTCGTAACCCGTTAGTTTAGAAGCCAATTTGATGTTTGTACCTGACTTACCAATCGCTAACGACACTTGTTCCGATTTCAAAGTAACGGCAGCACGCATTGTGTTAGAGTCGATTTCAACGCTGCTCACCTTTGCAGGTGTCAAAGCACGTTGAATATAGAGCTGCATATTCGTTGTGAAGTTAATCACATCAATATTTTCATTGCGCAATTCACGGACGATGCCATGAATACGCGAACCTTTCATACCGACACACGCACCAACTGGGTCAATGCGGTCATCGTAAGATTCGACAGCAATTTTGGCTCTTTCACCTGGTAACCGGACGATTTTCTTAATCGTAATAACACCGTCTTCGATTTCAGGTACTTCTTGTTCGAGTAGTTTTTCAAGGAATTTCTCGTCTGTACGGCTCATAATGATGACAGGCGTAGAGTTTTTCATTTCTACTTTGCTGATGATGCCTTTCACAGCATCGCCTTTGCGGTAGAAATCACCACGAATCATTTCTGTACGTGGCAACATAACCTCGTTGCCAGTGCTGTCGTCCAAAACAAGGATTTCTTTTTTCAAGACTTGGCTCACTTCGCCAACAACCAAATCGCCAACACGTTCGGAGTATTTCTTGAAAATATCGTCTTTTTCCAAGTCCATAATCCTTGAAATCAAGGTTTGACGGGCAGCTTGAATGGCACGACGACCAAATTCTTCGAGCGTCAATTGCTCATAACATTCGTCACCGATACCGTAATCGGCATCAATAGACTTTGCTTCCGAAGCAGACACTTGCGCCCGTTCGTCGGTTACTTCACCGTCGGGAACAACTTCGCGGACACGCCACAGTTCCAAGTCACCGCGTTGTGCGTTGACAATGACATCGAAGTTTTCATCCGTACCGTATTTTTTCTTAATCAATGTACGGAAAACGTCTTCCAAAACCCGCAGCAGTGCCGCACGGTCTATATTTTTTCCTTCTTTAAATTCGCCGAAGCTATCTACGAGATTCATCATAGCTTTTCAGATTTTATTTATAAATTTATGAAAATCAATTATTTAAAACTTACTTGTACCATAGCCGATTTTATTTTTTCAAACGGTATTACCTGTGTTAGTGTTTCTTTTATCTTCTTTTTTCCTTCTTTCCGTATGTTTTCATACTCAATTGTAATCTTTTCACCATCTGTCTCTGTCAAAACGCCTGTTGTTTTTACCCCCTCAGTATCAATGACTTCTAAGGTGCGTCCGACATTGCGTGGATATTGACGTGCCAATTTCAAAGGACGACTGATGCCAGGCGAACCGACTTCGAGTGTATATTCTTCACCAAGCAACCCCTCAGTATCAATGAGGTTTTCGATGTGTCGGCTGATGCGGTGACATTGTTCAAACTTCACACCTTCATCGGCATCAATGATAATATCCACCAATTTCGTTGGTGAAATGTTTATTTCAATGAGAAAGCAATCGGTGTATTCAGGCTCTTCAAACTTAGTCAATAGCCATTCTTTTATTTGTTCTTCAATCATCTTGTTGGTTATTAGTTATTGGTTATCAGGGATTTGTTATTGGTTAGTCGAATAATCTAATAACCAATCCCTAACAACCAATAAATCAGAAAAACGAAAGAGGGAACGTTGTCAACACGTTCCCTCTTCCTCCGAGCGATTTAATAGCACAAATGTAGCATGAATTTTTGAAATTTCAAAATTTATTGGTTATTAGTTATCCGTTATTAGGGATTGGTTATTGGTTGACCAATAACCAATCCCTAATAACCAATTGACCAATCAATGTTTTATCTTTTTATTCATAGATTTTGGAAACAAAGCGGTTTTGCCTCGTTTTTTAGTTCTTTCCATATTATTGGTGTAGTTTTTTTGACTTGATGCACAGCCTGATTTTACTCTACAAGAAGGTAAAATGGTTGCAAAAAGGAAAAAAAAGAGCAATGTAAGGATGCGATACTGAGGGGGGGCATTGAAAGGGAAATAGTTATGAACAACGGATTTGATACTTTTCATTGATGTTTTTTTATGCAAAATAGACATTTTTTATTGTAAAACGTAATTTTCAGCCTTTGTGTTATGTGTAAAATAAAAAATCCCACCGATTCAATCTCAGAAACGGCGGGATTTTCACTTAACCTTCATCTAAAATTAGTTCTCAGGAAACGAGAATATCTTTTTATCTAACGTTGGATTGATTTCTATTTTTTCCATTTTGATGGTTACAACTGTCTGTCCACCCATTTTAGTTTCTAATGTGTGTGGCATCATCAAACCGCCTTCCTCTTTGTATTCGCTTAAATACGTCTCAACGGCTTGTCCTTTTGCGGGGCCCGTTTGTGCAAAACTGCGAACACAGACTGGGACATAGTTTTCACCATCAATGAAATAGACTTTCTCATCGCCTTGTTTGCGTTTCATGGTGATTTTATAGCACTTCACGCCATCCATTTCTTCTTGTTTTGCGTCAAGTTCAAGCGTATGTCCTTTCGCCGTATAGTCAATCAAGTCGTCTTCAAACGGTTCTTTAGCCGCTTGGGCAGTTTCTTCTGCGTCTTTTTTAGTCGGTTTTGCGGCCCCTGCAAATGGGTTTTGCATCCAAGCCACCGTTCCGTCAAAAGCCTCAATGAACTTTTGACCTTGAAACTCGCCTGCACTATACATGAGGTTAGGCCGCGCCTGAATAGCTTTATAAGGAATGTTCATGCCTTGAACAACGACATAGCCTGTCATACTCTGTGCTTCGATTTTTTTCCAATTCTCTGCGCCACCAATGGCTTTAAGATATTTACCTACGATTTCGTCGCTTGTTTGAGCTTGTGAAGCAATAGCGAGTGTAGCGAAAACAAAAAGGAGTGCTAATTTTTTCATCTTTTGAAATAATGTTTAAATTAAATAATGTCTTTTAAATGTCTTAATAAAAATGTTGATATTAGAAAGAGTTATAGTAAAACGCTTTATTAACAGAACAAATGAAGTCCTTCTAAAGAAAGTTATCAAATATACTTTACGAACATTGGCAATTAAACGACAAAAAGAAAGGATGCGGGGCATTAGAAAACGCCTCGCACCTTTTTACAGTGTAGTTTCTTTTAAAATATGTCTTATCTTTTGAGTTGAATAAAGCGTTGCAAGTCTTCTCTATTTTTCTGAAAAGCCAAAGCGTCAGCCACAACGAGGTAGTTTTCACGGTCGTAAGTATAGTCAAAAGCAAATTTGGCGTATTCGAGACGATTGTTGTCAAAAGTAAACAATCGGGTTATTTCTGCGACTTGAATCGAAGTGAGGACATTTTCATTGGTCATCGCCTTTGCCGTTTCAAGTTTGCCGTTTTCGAGCGTATTTTGTTTTATCCTTTCTTTCATATTGCCAAACTCCTGATAGGTCATCAAGCCTTGATAACCAGAGTTTATTCCTTTTGAATTAATATCGGGATAACCATTGTCATTGCGAGTGTTGCCATTGTTGTTTTGAGCAAAATTGTTATTATTGGAGGCATAACCGTTGTCATTGCGCATAATACCACTGCCATACTGAGGGGTCTGATTGTTATTTTGATTATTATATCGAGGGTCGGGGTAGTTGTTGTAAGAATTGTCGTTAGGTGTATTTGGACGCGGCTGAACGTAAACTGGTGGCGGAACATTGTAGCCGTTATAGTTATTATAAGGATTATATTCGTTGTAATAATCACCCGCTGGGATACCTTCTTTAACTAAAAAGCGATAAAAACCTTCACGAGCATTTCGGTTCGCTAATACGGAGCCTGACATAGCAAAGTTTTCGATGTCCCAAACATAGTTAAAGGCATAAACAAGGAAATCGTATTTGTCGCGGTCGGTTGGCAATAAAACGGCTAAACGACGGATTTGCTCTGAAGTCAAGCATTTATACTTGAGATAAGACTCTAATTCATTAGCGATGTGGTACATATTAGAATTGCCTAACCCAGCATAATCGCGGTTGAAAAATTTGTTTGAATAAGCAGTAGCGCAGTGACGGTGTGGGCGGCTTTGGCTGTTGCTGCGTTTGTCATTTCGGTAAGACTCACCATAAGGATTGCCTTGTGCAAAAGCCAAAATCGTGGTTAAAACCAAGATAATAAAAGTGGAAAATATATTGCGTATCGGTCTCATCTTCTAAATGTTTGTTAAGTAAAAAGGGATAGTTTTTCATTGAAAAGTGTTTACTTGTAAACTATTTAGCGAATTTACGGAGACTTATTAACGTATGCAAATGGTTTATAATTGCCTTAACAGTGTTTAACCTTTTCTTAAATTGTTATTGGTTGTTGGGTATTAGAAATAGGTTGCTCATCAGCCTTTTTACTATCTTAAATGACCTTAAATTCCTTATACGATTGAAAAAAGCATAGTTGTTTTCTTTCACCGTTTAAGGTATGTAAGGAATTTAAGGTCATTTAAGTATTCCTTCGACCACAAAAAATGCTATCCAAACAAGTTACTATGAATCGGATTTCTATCAAGTCTAATCAATTTGAAAATTTGATTATGATATTTTTTTAAGGAAAAAGAACAAAAAGCCTTGTTTTTTATCCCCCCTCAGTATCTTGCGCTTGAAATTTCGACATAACACATCGGTAGGCAAATTGATTAGAAATCCTTTTTGCCAAACTCAATTCCCTAATCACTTTTATCTTGGAAAAACACCGCATTCTCGGCATTGACCCGGGAACAAATTTCTTAGGCTATGCCGTTTTAGAAGTAGAAGGCAAAAAACTCAGCCTCGTCACGATGAGTATCCTCACCATGACCCATGTTGACGAAGCGACAGAAAAACTCAAACGCATTTTTGAAAAAGTTGAATGGATTATCAAAACTTTTGACCCACACGAACTCGCTATTGAAGAGCCTTTTTATGCCAAAAACGTTCAATCTATGCTCAAATTGGGTCGCGCACAAGGCGTAGCAATGGCAGCCGCAATGGTTCATGGCTTGCCCGTTTCGCAATATTTACCCAAAACAGTGAAAAAAAGTGTCGTTGGCAATGGTAATGCTTCAAAAGAACAAGTTGCGGCTATGCTGGGTCATATCATGGGTCGGTCGATTGAACCGTCTTTTTTTGATGCTTCCGATGCCTTAGCGGTGGCAGTTTGCCATCATTATTTGTCAAAAAATGCTTTGGGTGGCGGCAAAAAGCATGATTCTTGGAAGAGTTTTATTGCGGGAAATAAAGATAGGGTAGCGAAATGACCTTCTGAATGAAAGTTTTATCCCTCATATGACGTATTTTACTTAACGCCAAAAAATTTCAGGTTTTATATAGAAAACTGTGTCAATAAAGTAAAGAATTTCATGTGCTGTTAAGACATTTTCATCATGTAAGTCTTCTAAGATAATACCTAATTCAGAGTGGAAGTAATCATTGTTTCGCGTATTATCAAAGCCGTTGGCTTGCATAAACTCTTGTACTTGGTTCAAATCAGTTGGTTGTGTAGATTCTATATAGTTTTGTTCTACTAATGCGTATAAAATATCCATATCAGATTTATAAAACCCGACTAAATTGTAGGCAGTATCTGGGAAAAAATAATTATTAAGGAGCAGATTGTTGAAATAATCTACCCAAGAGGCATAATAAATAGAGTCATTTAGTTTTAATACTTGCCGTGTATTTTTTATAAAAACACGTTGTTCAGCACCAGCAGAGATAAACAAATCGAAATTGATATCACAACTCCAAAGATGATAGGCATTGATGTAGTCAATTAGCTTCTTTGTTTCTTCACTTTTGCTTGACTCATTTTTTTTAGTTTTTTCACTTGTTCCAAGGCTTTCTCGTAGGTAACGGGTGATTGCTTGGATAGATTCTCCATGGCTAACTTCGCTCTTTCCTGAAAGGATATTTTGTAACTCATTTTTTATTATTGAAATATTCATATTCACTGTTCAATATTGAGTTACAAAGATAATCAATTGTTTATGATGTAAAATAGCTCATACAGTTTTCTCTGAAATAGTGTATTTTGGGATATAAAACTTTTAGTTTATTTTGTGACAAAAGGCTTAGAAGCACGTTTCGGAATTTTTTAAAAATCTCCGAAACGTGCTTCTAATTCCGTTGTACAGATAGCTTATTTCAAATCCAATTCTTCACCAATAGATTTCACTTTTTGTTTTAAACCAGCATAAACCGCATCAAAATCTTCGTTACGCTCTAATTTCCCAACAACACCGACATAGAACTTAATTTTAGGTTCAGTGCCAGAAGGACGACAAGTGAATTTAGAACCATCAGCCGTAAAGAATTGAAGGACGTTAGACGATTCAATGCCCAATGTGCCCGACGGAATATCCACCGTTTTGCCATTTTCTGTCCGGTTCAAACTTTTATAATCATCAATCCGAATGACGGCAGAACCTGCCAGATACTGAGGGGGGGCTGCACGGAAATTCGCCATCATGTCTTGAATTTCTTCCGCGCCCGTTTTACCTTTTTTAGTCAAAGAAATAAGCCCTTCGTAGTAAAAACCGTATTTTTTATACACTTCTATCAACATATCAAAAAGGCTCAAACCTTTATCTTTGGCATAAGCCGTCAATTCTGCAATCATCGCGCAACTCGCAATCGCATCTTTATCGCGGACAGCGTCGCCAATGAGGTAGCCATAACTTTCTTCACCACCACCGATAAATTGCTCTTTGCCTTCCAACTCTCTGATAACTTGGGCAATATATTTGAAACCCGTGAGCGTATTGTAGCATTTTACGCCAAAATCGGCTGCCATTTTATCAATCAAGTCCGTTGTGACAATTGTTTTGCAGACAAACTCTTGACCGTGCAGTTTGCCCGATTCTTTCCACGCTTGTAGCAAATAGTAGATAAGAACCGTTGCCGTTTGATTACCATTCAAGAGTTGGATTTCGCCATGGTGATTTTTAGCAGCAATACCCACACGGTCAGCGTCGGGGTCTGTACCCATCACTAAGTCCGCATCAATTTCTTTTGCTTTATTGACCGCCATAGACATCGCTTCCGCTTCTTCTGGATTTGGGTAAATAACTGTTGGGAATTGCCCATTGCCTTTGGGTTCAGCTTGTTCCGCAATGACCGTTACGTTTGTAAAACCCATCTTTTCCAAAACTTGCGGCACTAAGGTCACACCTGTGCCATGTATAGGCGTATAAACGATTTTTAAATCTTTTTGGCGTGCAATAGCTTGTTTTGAAATAGATAACGACAATATATGAGCGATGTATTTGTCATCTACCTCTTTATCAATTAAATGGATTTTGCTGCTATCGCCTTCAAATTTTATATCATCTATGGATTTGATGGCATTCACTTCCTGGATGATATTTTTATCGTGTGGTGCAACCACCTGCGAACCATCGTCCCAATAAGCCTTGTAACCGTTGTATTCTTTCGGGTTGTGTGAAGCAGTGACAACGACACCACTTTTGCAGCCCAACAAACGAATCGCAAAACTCAATTCAGGCGTTGGACGCAAGCTGCTGAACAAATAAACTTCGATACCATTTGCTGAAAAGATATTGGCGATAACTTGTGCAAATTCATCTGACTTGATGCGGCAGTCGTATGCAATCGCCACACTTATTTTTTCATCTTTAAAACACTTATTCAGATAATTGGCAAGCCCCTGTGTTGCTGCGCCAACGGTGTAATTATTCATCCGATTGGAGCCAACACCAAGCAGACCGCGCAATCCACCCGTGCCAAATTCCAAATCTTTATAAAATGAATCTGTTAATTCGACTGTATTGTTGTCGGCAATGAGTTTTTGAATCGTGGCTTTGGTCGCAGCATCATACGAACCTTGTAGCCATTGATTTACTTTGTTTTGTACACCTGTTTCAAGCATAGTTTTTAATTTTTGATTTCAAAAAATTTAAAAAGTCATTTATTGCAAATATAGAAACTATGTTTAGACGAACAATCTCTTAGAGGCGTTTTTTATTTTATCAACTCTTTTATCTGCGCTTTCAAATCAAAATCCACTGGAGCATTAGGGTTTAGGCTGCTTTACAATCTTAATATTTCCCCAAACGCAATAAAAATTTCTCCCAAAGGTTTTATCTCAAACCAAGTAAAAAGCTAATTTTGCATTTTATTTTTATAAAAAATTGACAATCAATACCTTACAAGATATGAACAAAGTCGTTTTACCTTACCTTTTACCTTTTGCCTTTTGCCTTTTGCTCCTTGCCCCTTGTTTTCTGTTTTCACAAAACGATTTAAAAATCGGCGAATGGCGCACGCACCTGCCTTATCGCAATGGTTTGAGTGTGACACAGACCGATGACGATGTTTATTGGGCTACAGGTTTGTCTGTTTTGAAGATGAATAAAACGAGTTTGACGATTGAAAAATTAGACAGACTTAACATCTTGACTGATGTAGGTGCAAACCTTGTTAGGTATAATAAAGCGGCAAAAACGCTGTTTGTTGCCTACGATAATAACAATATTGACCTCATTCGCACCGACGACAATATCAAAAATTTGAACTTACCTGACATTAAAAACAACAGTTCTATTCTGGGTGATAAAACGATTTACGCCGCTTCCTTTGTCAATGATACCGCTTATTTGGCTTGTGGTTTTGGCATTTCAAAACTTGATATGCGGAAAGGCGAATTTGTATATACAACATTTACAAAGCTAAAAACATACAGCGTCGTCGTATTTGAAGGTAAAATATGGGCAGCTACTGAGGGGGGGATATATAACGTGTCGAATGATGCGCGTTTGAATTTAGCCGATTTTAAAGTGTGGACAAAATTAGACGCTTCTGCGGGCTTCCCCAATCAATACACGACGAAGGTTTTAGCCGTTTATGACAATAAATTATACTTCGATTTAAACGATTCGCTTGCTGTTTTACAAAATAACAGGCCCCTCAGTATCCGTTATGAAAACGGCTTTAAAGTACAATTTTTAACGGCTGAAAGTCAAAATTTAATCGCGGGTTTTGCAAATAAAGATATTTACAGTAATGGTAAAACATTGATTTTCAATAAGAACGGAACATTTAAAAACGTTGGCGGTAGTTGTGTCAATCGTCCACTTGGGGCAGTTGAAGATGCCTCGGGGCGCATTTATTTTGCGGACCAATTCAATGGTTATCGCTTTTTGAACAAAGCCACAGATGCTAACTGCAACGTCGTCGAATTTGATTCGCCTTACTCACGTGAATCGAGCGATATTGCTGTGACGGATACATCGGCTTGGGTCGCTTTTGGCGGATTAACAGGTATTAACCCAAGAGACAATGGCGAAGGCTTTGCATCTTTGATTAGTGGTAAATGGGTGAATTACAATGGTTTATATACACAAATCCTCAATGATAGTATTATCAACCGTGATTTTCATAATGTTGAAATCAATACAAAAACAGGTAAAGTTTACGCGGGTTCTGTCCAAAATGGCTTAGTCGAATTGGTGGGCAGTAAAGTCAGTAAAATTTATAATGCCTCAAATTCACCGATTAGTGCTGCCAATGCTGACCCTTTTCGCCGCCGCGTAACTGGTTTGGCTTTTGACAAAAGTGGTAATTTATGGGTGTCCAATAACCTTGCGAACAACCCCGTCATTGTCTTGAAAGCCGATGGCAAATGGGCGAAATTGGGCAGTGTTCCCGCTTCCAATATTTTTCAAGTCATTGTTGACGGTTCTGGCATCAAATGGTTTATTGTCAGTGGCTCACAATCGGGCATTTTGCTTTATGATGAAGGTAAAAGCATTGACGACGTTTCGGATGATAAAACACGGATACTCGACAACTCAAATTTGCCAAAAGAACTGCAAAGTGCGACCATCAAATACTTAATGACTGACCTCAACGGCGAAGTTTGGGTCGGCACAACGAGTGGTGTTTGCGTCTTTCGTTGCGGCAGCGACCCTTTCAGAACGTCTTGTAACGCTTCACTCATTGTCAACTCATTAGGCAGTATCAATGAATATTTGTTGCGTGAAAAAAACGTCAACGTCATTGCAGTTGATGGTGCGAATCGCAAATGGTTTGGTACATCAAGCGGTTTATTTGTCACTTCAGCAGATGGAAAGACAGAAATATTGAAATTTAACACCGAAAACAGCCCTTTACCAAGCAATAATATAACAGCTTTGGCTATCAGACCGAATGGCGAGGTATTTATTGGCACTGATAAAGGTTTGGTGAGTTACAGAAGCACCGCTACTGAGGGGCGCGAATTCAACAACGAAAGTAAGGTTTTGGCATTTCCAAACCCTGTTCGACCAGATTATGATGGGCCGATTGCGATAAAAGGATTTACCCGCGATGCCAATGTAAAAATTGCTGATGTGAACGGTAATGTCGTTTTTGAAACCCGCGCACTGGGTGGTCAAGCGATTTGGGAAGGACGTGATTTCAATGGGAATAGGGTAGCGACAGGCGTGTATCTTGTTTTGGCGACGAATACTAAGAATTTGGATGCGCCTGATGCGGTGGTGACTAAGATTTTGTTTGTGCGGTAACGAAAATACTGAGGGGGGCTATTTTTCAATCAACATAAGTTTCTTTGATGATTGATTTTGTTTTTTCAATTTCTTTGGCAGCCAATTTCTCTAATTTTTTTACTATTCTGGTTCTATCAACCGTTCTAATTTGATCTAAAACTATCCAACCTTTAGTCTTTTCTTGGTTGATTTCGATTCTGGTTGGATAAGGCTTTGAGCTATTTGTCAATGGTGCAATGACAATGGTTTGCAGATATTTATTCATTTCGTTTGGGGATATGACAACGCACGGACGCGTTTTTTTCATTTCGCTGCCGATGGTCGGGTCAAGGTTTACCAAAACGATGTCGTATTGTTTTATTTCCATTCTTCAAAAGTTTCGTCGTCAAAAATGTCGTCAATTAAGAGTTTATCATCTCCATTTTCGTGCATCAATTGAAATGATTCTCCCCAACCTTTTCTGGGTTCTGTTTTGGCTCTTAAGATGATATGCTCTTTTTCCAATATCAATTCTAATGTGTCATTGATATTGTATTGCTCTAAAATTGTTTTAGACAATCTAATGCCTTTTGAATTTCCGATATTTATAACTGAAATTTCCATAATAAATTATTTTTGTTATTACAAAGTAATTACTTTTATTTCGAGTTTACAAGTTTTTTAATCTTTTTTTTAAAATATTAGAAACCCTTTCGGAATTTGATTTATTCAACGTGTTAACTGCTTAATCTAAATTTTTGCAAACCCATTTTGTTAGATTGTCATTGTTTACAGTTCCTTTGTACATCAAAAAGACAATATCTGTATCAGGAATCCCATATTTACAAAAGTCTTTACTGATTTTTTTGAATACGCGAATTTCTGGATAAATAGGTACATTTAGTTCTTTCATTGACCATTTATTTACATCAATCACTTTACCTCCTTGAATATTTGTATCTAATTTTAAGAAACAATCATCAAATTCATGGTTTAACAGCCCAATGTATTTATCTGAAACAGCAATATAAAAGATTTTACTTTTTTCTGAATAAAGACTAAATGATAAGTAATCGTCCCATTTCTCAAAGAAATTTAAAATTGGTAGTAATCCTAATAATACAAAATAAAAATAGTTTAAGAAAGTTGTTTTAATACTTATTAATTTAAAAACCTTGAAATTAGAATTGTCTTTATAAAATAATGTAATTACCAATAATATCATTGCAACATTCCATGGATAGATAATATAGTTATTGTTTAGCCCTAAAGGGCTTGTGTAAAGTAAAATAAAGGTATGTGTACAAATGGCTAAAGCTATGCCTATATTTCTTAGTTTCTTGAACATTAGGCTAAAAGCGATAAATATCTCTGTAAATGAGATAATATAACCTAACGGAAGTACGCTTCTAATGGTTTCAATACTTTGTATTTTGAATAAATCCATTAAGATATGAACAAAAACGCCCTCAATGAAATTAACATTTGCTTTTTGAATACCACTCCAAAAATAAGTTGCTATCAGTATTATTTTAATGGGTATCAATAAATCAATTTCTAAATTTTTAAAATGATTGGAAATACAATAAGGAATTAAAATTAGAATATAAATATAAACCCAAGGTTGCAACCTGTTTTGGTCTTGTAATAAAAAGAAGAATAAAATTATAAGTGAAGTTATTAATGACCATTTGTTTTCTTGTAACTGCTTAGGATAATTTAAATAGGAAAGTTTTTCGAGCGAAAATATCTTTAATAGCGTCAAAGACATTCATCTTATGTTTACGGCAAGTAGAGACAAACCCTCTAATCCGAGCGAAGATTTGAATACCTTCGACGGT
>JANLQI010000174.1:0-1671 GCA_031367705.1 Saprospiraceae bacterium
CAAAAACAGCCCATTTTTCCGTCTACTATACCTGTACGACCTTAAAGCGACCTCGAAATCCCCAATTCAAGACCCCTCAGTTCCGCCAAGCCGCGCAATCGACCAATCGCAGAATACCCTGGATAAGTTGTTTTTTTCAAATCATCGAGCATCTGATGTCCATGGTCGGGACGCATTGGAATCGAGACGTTGCGGCGGCGCATCGTCTTAACCAATTCTTTTACAACGGCATACATATCTGTATCTCCGTCTAAGTGATCGGCTTCGTAGAAATTGCCGTCTGCATTGCGGCGGGTATTGCGGAGGTGCAAAAAATGAATATGGTCGCCCAAACGTTGTATCATACCCACCAAATCATTATCGGGACGCACACCATACGAACCTGTGCAGAAGCACAAACCGTTTGCAGGACTTGGTGCAGCATTGAGCAAATCAACCGCATCTTGTTCGGTGCTGACAATACGTGGCAAACCTAATATCGGATAAGGCGGGTCATCGGGATGTATTGCCATTTTTAAGCCCAAAGCCTCTGCTGTTGGTACAATTGCTCTTAGGAAATGGAACAAATGGGACTTTAATTTAGCGGCATCGATATGCTCATACATTTTCAAAGCCGTCAAGATTTGGGCTTCTGTAAACCGCTCTTCGCTGCCAGGCAAACCGAGAAGGGCGTTATTGAAAAGCGTTTGTTTTTCCGCATCCGTCATTGTTTCCAAGCGTTTTTTAGCGGCAGCTATCTCCCCCTCAGTATAATCGGCGGCAGCATCGGGTCTTTTCAATAAAAATAAATCGAAAGCGACGAAGGCCGTTTTTTCAAAAAACAAAGCCTTTGAACCATCGGGCATGGTGTGAAAAATCTCCGTCCGCATCCAATCCAAAATGGGCATAAAGTTGTATGTCACGACTTTTAAGCCACATTCAGCGACATTTTTCAAGCTGATTTTGTAGTTTTCGATGTATTTTTCAAAACCTGCGCTTTGTTTTTTGATGGATTCGTGAACAGGTAAACTCTCAATCACCGTCCAAGTCATGCCTGCTGCTTCGACTTCTGCGACACGTTTTTTGATGTCGGAAACCGTCCAAATATCGCCTACTGCGACATGATGCAAAGCGGTCACAACGCCTGTACAACCCGATTGGCGAATATCTGACAAGCTAACAGGGTCGTTGGGTCCGTACCAACGCATGGTGTGTTCCATGTTATTCATGATTCTTGATGTTTTTATAATTTAAAAAAGTGGCGCAATTTCCACAAATCTGTTTTCATTTTCATTTAATAACACGAAAACGTTTTCGCAGATTGGAAAAATCTTTTTTCACGTTGGAAAAACATTTTTTCACGTTGGAAAAACATTTTATCACGTTAGAAAAACATTTTTTTACGTTAGAAAAACATTTTTTCGCGTTAGAAAAAGCGTAAAGCAACAAAATAAGTTAAACCATTTCTGTGCGATAAAAAATTAAACACTGCAAAACATACCGAATTCTCATATATTATAAGCGTTAAATAAATACAGTTGTGCATATTAAGATTTATTTTATTAGTGGTATTGTATTTGGTCTGTTTACGACGGAACTATTTCCACAAAATTTTTTTAAATTAAATAAATATGTTAAAAGTATTTTTAGGCGCGTTTACAAAATTAGGGCAAGGCGCATTAGCCGTTTATG
>JANLQI010000203.1:0-20066 GCA_031367705.1 Saprospiraceae bacterium
CAAAAAAAATGCAATCAATCTTTTTTTCCGTTTACTATACCTTTTAAAGCAAACTTCTCCGTTCATTCACATAATCACGCCAGCGGTCTAAACCTTGCGCAAAATCAGGTGGCAAGGCTGCTTCAAACTGCATCCACTTACCTGTTGTCGGATGTTCAAAACCCAGTGAACGAGCATGTAAAGCTTGACGGGGCAAAACATCCATAGTTTTCAAGGCAAATTGCTTGTATTTTGTAAAAATTGTGCCTTTTAATATGCGATGTCCACCGTATTTGGTATCCATAAACAACGGATGCCCAAGGTATTTCATGTGTACACGTATCTGATGCGTCCGTCCTGTTTCCAATTTACATTCTAACAAACTGACATAATACATAGGTTCGATGACCTTATAATGTGTTACCGCATATTTGCCTTGATCACCTTCTGGAAACGGCACAATGACCGAATGTTCATTGGGGCTGCGCCCAATATGCACACTAATAGTGCCTTCTAATTCGTCGGGTTGTCCCCAAACCAATGCCCAATAACGTCTTTCAATTGTATGATAAAAGAACTGACGAGCAAGGTGCTGCATAGCAAATTGGTTTTTGGCAACAACCAATAAACCGCTTGTATCTTTATCTATCCGATGTACTAAACCAGGGCGATTGTCGGCACCTACCTCTGTATAATCAGGTATTTTATCCCGAAAATAAAAGGCTAAACCATTGACCAATGTGCCTCTATAATTGCCCACGCCAGGGTGACAAACCAGACCCGCTTGTTTATTGATAACAATCACATCATCGTCTTCATATATTATGTCAAGTGGAATATCATCGGCATCAATGCGGCCATGGTCAGGCATTTCAGGAAAAACAATGCTGATTTGCTGCAATGGTTTTATCTTATAATTGGGTTTTACCGCCTTGTCGTCCACCAAAACAGAACCTGCACGAATGGCATTTTGAATTTTATTACGGCTGACTTTGGAAAGTCTATCCGTCAAAAATTTATCAATTCGGGTCACAGTTTGACCCTTATCTGCCGTAAAACGGTGATGTTCATATAGTTCATCGTCTGTTTGACCGTCCTGCTCCTCTTGTTCCTCGCGTTCATTGTCAGCATCATCGGCAATCGGTATGAAGTCTTCGTTGGGTGTCATCTTTTTTTAATGATAAGTTATGAATGATAAATGATGAATATTGAACGATTTATGACGCTAAAATTCATCATTTATCATTCATAATTCATCATTGAACATTAGAATATTGTGTAAAAATCTTTTGTTAATTCTATATACCCCTCAGTATAATCGCGATCATCTTGACTATTTTGTATAATAAGTTCATCGTGAGTGAAAGTCCGATTAGACAATTCAAATTGAAGCAAAAGGCGTTCAATGCCTTTGTCTTGTTTCGGGCGCACATCGGTACGGCGGGTTAAATAAAAACCATAGCTGCCAGCGATTTCGATGAAACGCAAGCCTTCAATCAAGGGCAAAATGACGCAAAAACGTCCATTTTTATGCAAAAGCCCTCTTGTGGCATTCAACAACTCACCATGAGGCATTTTGACAGTGTGTCGAACATTCGTTTTATCACCTGTGCTCGACAAAGTGCCACCCGTAAAAAAAGGTGGATTGCTCACAACAAGGTCATACTTGTGGGCATGAGTCTTAGCAAAATTTTGAATCGAATCGTGGAACACATTTAATCGGTCAGCGAAAGGCGAATCAGACATGTTCTCACGAGCTTGTGCTACTGCTGCATCATCAATTTCGACGGCGTGTATCATACAAGCCTCTTCAACAGGATTTTCTTGATTAGAATGTGCTGTTTTTTGTGCCAACATAATGGCAATAACGCCTGTACCTGTGCCAATATCGAGAATGGAGTGTGCATCTTTCACTTCCGTCCATGCACCTAACAATACCCCATCAGTTCCAACTTTCATTGCACATCGGTCTTGATGTATTTGGAACTGTTTAAACGTAAAGGGCTTGCTTACTGTATTTTTTTCTTTTAGCATACATTGAAATAAGGTTTAATCTTATGCTTTGAGCCTAAAAACGAGTCTAAAACTCATAAATTGATTTAAAAAAATGTGCGCTGTCTCAATACCGAAAAGAAGCCTATTCCTTACTTTTTATGCAAAAAAATTACCCCCCTCAGTATGAAAACGTAAAAATCGTACTTTTTTAACGAAAAATAACGTTTGTTGTTCATTTTTCTCAAAAAAGCCCTTTCAAAGCAGTTGTTTGAAAGGGCTTTTTATTTTTAGAAAATAAATATACTAAAATTACCGCATTATTTGTATTGTTTTAGTCAAAAACTTTCCATCAACCATAAAACTAACAAAATATGTTCCCGAAGCCATATTACTGAGGGGTATCGTTTTTGTTAATTCACCTGACTGATTTCGGTAAATGATACTTTCAAGCGGTTGACCATTCGTGTTCAAAATTGTTACCGTCACATCCCTTACGAGGTCATTTTTCAAACTAATATTCAAGACATCACTCGTAGGATTTGGATAAAGCGTGGCTTCAAAACCTTCAAGGGGCACTTCTTTTGTGCCAACGCTTTGCTCTTTCCAACGGGCTTCAAAATCTTGAAGATAAATATTGGCAACTGCTGCGTCATGGATGATGAGTGTGTTTTCATCATTTGCCCTCTCCGCCGTATTCGTCCAATTGTGTGAACCTGTGACAACCATTGGGTCTGAATTTATTCCCGCAGGTTTGGCATCAATCAAGGCATATTTATGGTGATAAATAACGGTACCACCCGCTTTGAACAGTTTGATATTCACATTATTTCTCTGTAAATAATTAATTTGCGAAGAGGCACTCATTGTATCTTGGTCAACCAAACCACGCACACTTGCGCCCCGTCTTTGAGCATTATTAACAGCCGTACCCAAGTCAAAATACGTAAAAATCAAAAGAGACAATTCCAAGTCAACGTCCGCCGTATTGACCGCATTAATGATAGCCAAAGAGGTTTCATCTGTTGGTGAAAAATAGATTTCGCACAATTTGCCCGCCAATTTGACTTGTTTTGGCGTATTATCCTTCTTATCTGCGCCAAATTTACCCAAAGTCGTATTTGGCGTAGCTGTAGAACTGCCCCACATTTCTTCAAATTCCATTCTGTAAACCATTGCCAATGACTTGTCTTGAATGAAAATAGCGTTATTATAGTCCGTATAAATTTGCCCTAATGACCAGTTCATTGCACCAGACATGACCCACGAAGTATTGACACTATCGGCATCTATAATCATAAATTTATTGTGCATCAAGTCAGTTGTTGGCTTTTTGATGACTTTAAAACCGAAGCCTGTTGTGTCGGCTAAGACACTGTTTGTAGAATTTTTATCGGCAATATACCGCACACGAACACCTTTTGCCGCCGCTAATTTTAATGCCCCAACAATAGCCGTTGAACTATTATTATACATCGCTACATCAATAGAACTTTTGGCATTTGTGATATACGAAACAATTTCAGATTCGCAGCGACTGCCTGTTGTTGCCAATGCTTTATTGTTTAAACCCACCTTAACGGTTGTGTCAACAGCATGATTAAAATACACCCGAGTTTCGCCTGTTGAAAGCGAAGCGGTTATGACTGGAAAAATCAATGATGAGTCTGTTTTGCCGTTTGCCCGTGAAAAAACACGCACATACAGCACTTTTGAAGCCGTTTGGTTGCTCACAGTGGCGGTATGGCTTTTAGTATTAGGTGTTCCCATGACTGTTGTGCCTAAAGAAGGTGTCGTTCCAAACTGAATTTCAGAACTGCCTTCGAGATTCGTTTGCCAATTGAGAGAGAAGCCTGTGGCAGCCAAAGCATCCACTTTTACAGGGGTCGTAATAGCGATGCTTTGATAGTCAATATCGGCTGAATCTCGGGGTAAAAGTTGATAATTTGTAGCAAATTGAGAACAAATACCTATTAAATTGACCGAAACGGAAGGAATCGTTTTCCCAACTAAAGCACTGCCAGTGGCTATACGGACTAATACTTCTGTGCCATCCACATTAAATTTATAATTGGTGTTGCCAACAAACGTAGGCGTTCCCGCTCCTGTAAACTGACCATTGAATAGTTTAACCAACTTCGATTCGTTCACCTCTGCCATACCAGCAGGCGTTATACTGAGGGGGGGGACTAATACATTTGTTGTACCGATAAGACTGAATGAAGTAATTGGGTCAAGTTCTAAAAGATTTTGATAATCTTTGAGTGTACCCGTTACTTCAATAGAATCTCCACGGTTTGTGGTCGAGAAAGTAGGCACTGTTGCGCTTGAATAATAGGCACACAAAGCCCCTGTACCATCTTGAAAATAGCGAATTGTTGTCCCTAATTCTGAGCTATTGATAACACGTCCGCGCACAGTGACAACAGTTCCCGCAGGTTTTGCTCTTGCTTCTGCTATGGTGATAAATTGCGCTGTGGAGACATAACTGAAACTCAAAAGAGTAACAAATAGGGTAATGATTTTTTTCATTTTTTATGTTTTTAATAATTATTAAAGCCAAAATTAAGAGAATTGCTTGGTTTTAGGACTATAAACCTTAGAAAGTTAGACAAACTTAATTTTAAAAATATGCAACGGAATTTATTTTATCAATAAAAATGACTGTACTTTGGACGCTGAAAAGCAATAGACATCTTTTTTGAAAATAGATTTTTTCTTCATTTTAAGACCTAAAATTACAGCGCACATGGCAAAGCGTGAAAAACAACACCCTGATTTTGAATGTATTGAATACGATTATGGCAATCTCGATCACCGTCAATATGTAGGAAACATATTTGCGACGCTTAGATTTGCAGATGGTATTGAATTCGATGTTTATTTTGATTTCAAAGATTTTTTAGATTACCACAAACGCAAAAAATCACCGTTCCACCGCACGGTTGAAAGTATCTATCAAGACATGATGGGTTGGGGAAGCCGTTATTTTGAGTTGATTGAGATCCTACAAGCAGAAGAAGATGTAGATATGTTTAAACTTTTCGTAGAATATACTGAGGAAACAGAAGAGGAATTGGTTGAACGATACGAAAAAAGGCGATACCGAATTCAAGAAATGAATCAAGATAAGCCATCCCTAAAACAAGAAGAAAAAAAGCTTAAAGAGAAAAAAGAAAAAAAATCTGAACCACCACTCCATATTGAAGAGGAAGAAGAAGATGACGAAATTTCACCTTATGACAGAGATAGAGAAAAATTTGCTGAAATGCTAAAACATGCTTCTAATGACATGTTTGAAGCCCTAAAAACGCAATTTTTTCCACAAATGGAGTATTTCCAACGCCGATATCCCAGCCGTTGGAAATCATTGACCGAAAATTTGGAAATGTTTTTCCAAAACTTTGAAGATGAAATGCTGCATGAAATGCTGCCTCATCTTGATGAAGAAGAATATAAGGAGTTTGACATCAAATATAATTCACAAAAAGCGGACATGTCCGACGAAGAAGAACCACCAACAGCAAGGTAATGGATAGTTGATAATGGATAGTTGAATTATCCATTATCAACTATCCATTATCCATTATCCATTAAATTATGACTTACTTTTCAGAAATAACTTTTCTTTTCAAAAAAGAAATGATGCTCGAATGGCGACAGAAATATGCGCTGGGCGGCATATTATTATATGTGACCTCAACGGTTTTTGTCGTTTTTTTATCCTTTGTCAAAGTTTTACCTGATGTTTGGAATGCTTTGTTTTGGATAATTTCGCTGTTTGCGTCCGTCAATGCCGTGGCTAAAAGTTTTGTTCAAGAGAACACAGCAAGGCAATTGTACTATTATCAATTGGCAAATCCGACAGCTGTGATATTGTCAAAAATATTTTACAATATATTTATGCTCTTGATTATCAACCTCTTAACCTTTGGCGTTTTGGGTTTGATGGTTGGTAATCCAGTTTTGGATACCCCTCAGTATATTGGCGCAATTCTGTTAGGTTCTATCGGTTTTTCCATCACTTTTACCTTCATTTCGGCTATTGCGGGCAAGGCAAACAACTCCGCGACCTTGATGGCGATACTCAGTTTCCCAGTCGTTTTGCCCATTCTCATTACCCTTATTCGCTTGTCAAAAAACGCTATTGCCGCCAAAGCCTCGACATGGGCAAGCGATATTCAGACACTTGGCGCAATAGATGCGATATTAATTGCTTTGTGTTTTATTCTCTTTCCTTACCTTTGGCGCGATTAAGTAATGATGAATAGTGAATGGCGAATGGTGTATATCCTAAATAATTGATTACAAACGATTTATAACATTGTTTGCTGACCGTTCATAATTCATCATTCATAATTTATCATTCATATTAAAGACAATTATGAAAAAACACTGGTGGAAAGCGCTCAGCGTCATTCTCATTTTTTACACTATCTTTTTAGGTCTCCATGCACCTCTTAAACCTGCACTCATTGATGAGCAACTTCGAGCTATTGAAACGGCTCACGTTGGACAGCCTCTTACGGTTAAAACAACAGGTTACAATACGGCTTTTACAAAAAGCAAAAATATCGAAGCGTGGTTGACCATCGTTGACAGCATCAGAGGCAAAGGTGGTTTGCCGCCTGTTTATCCCATAAAAGCGGAAAAAATCAGCGTTGTTGACGATACGCACCTCTTTATCGGCTTTCAAATACCTGCTATACTACCCCTCAGTAAGGAATTGCAAGAAGCCAATTTGGTACTTAATACTGACGAAGAAGGCTTGTTATTGCGCAAAACTATTGTCCAAATTGCCCAAGACAGCCTAAACGCTGAACTCGGTAGAACCCTTTGGGCTGCTGATATGGACATCGAACCGAAGCCAAAGAATTTCGCTTTTCCAAACCTCGAATTTACACGTGAAACGATTCGCAACACCTATTTTCATGTGCCTATGTGGTTTGTGATGTTCACTTTATACGGTTTTGGCTTGTTTTACAGTGTCAAATTCCTACGCACTAAGGACTTGATGAATGACCTCCGTGCCGTCAGTTTCACCCGAACAGGCACTATTTTCGGTTTATTAGGACTATTAACAGGCGGCACTTGGGCAAATTACGCTTGGGGTCAACCGTTCCCCATCAACGAAATTAAATTGTTGATGACATATACTGCCTTAGCTATTTATATGGCTTACTTCATTTTGCGTATGTCATTCGATGATTTTGAACGTCGGGCGCGTATTTCTGCTGTTTACAGCATTTTTTCTTTCGCTTCCCTCATACCACTTTTATATGTTATACCTAAATTAGCGCAAGCAAGCAGTCACCCAGGCAACGGTGGCAACTCGTCTATCGCTACTCAGGACATGGACAATACGATGCGTTTGGTGTTTTATCCTGCTATTATTGGTTGGGTGCTTTTGGGTGTGTGGATAGCGACATTGGTCGTAAGAACTGAAATTGTGAAGGAAAAAATATTGAGTCGGTAAAATAGACCCCCTCAGTATAAAAGTATTTTCAAAATATAAAAATATTAAAATGAAAAAAATATCAATTACAACTATTTGCAGTCTTTTGATTTTTAATCTATTAAATGCACAATCAGCAATGCCTGTCAATCCCAATCGGGGTATGGGCATGAACGTTGTCATCATGGTCATCGCCATCATATTTACAGGTATTGTTTTGTATTTAATTAGTATTGATAGAAAAGTAAGTAAATTAGAAAAAGAGATTAAAAATCATTAATTGTATTGTTTTCTAACCAAATTATTAAATTTAAAATCAGATTAAAAATGAGCCACGCACCAAATTTATTTTTTGAGAGCGTCAATCAGAACTTCGCAAAAGCAGCCCCTTATACGGGTTTGACCAAAGGCGTTCTTGACCAAATTAAAGCCTGTAACACGGTTTTACGTATTCGTTTTCCCGTCCGCATTGGCGACGATGTAGAGGTTTTTGAAGCCTATCGCGCCCAACACAGTCATCACCGCATGCCCACAAAAGGGGGTATTCGTTACTCAATGGCCGTTGACCAAGAAGAAGTTATGGCGCTTGCAGCCTTAATGACTTACAAATGTGCCTTAGTGGATGTGCCTTTTGGCGGTGCAAAAGGCGGTGTTAGAATCAATCCTAAAAACTATACGGTTGATCAATTGGAACGTATCACGCGCCGTTACACCTACGAATTGGTGAATCACAGTATGATTGGGCCTGGAAAAGATGTTCCTGCACCCGATTACGGTACCAGTTCACGCGAAATGGCTTGGATTCTCGACACTTATTTGTCTATGAATCATGGCGAATTGGACGCAATTGCTTGTGTTACGGGCAAACCTGTCAACATGAACGGTATCAAAGGACGCGACGAAGCGACTGGACGAGGCGTTTATTACGGCATTCGTGAGATGGTCAGCATTCCAGAAGATATGGTCAAGTTGGGCTTAACCACGGGTATGAAAGACAAACGCATCGTCGTTCAAGGTCTCGGCAACGTGGGTTTTCATACCTCTCGCATTTGTCAATTGGAAGGTGAATCAAAAATTATTGGCGTTGCTGAATACGAAGGCTCGATTTATAATCCCGATGGATTTGACATTGATGCACTCGTTGCACACAGAAAAGCGCATGGCACAATTATGACTTTCCCAGGCGCACAACCACTTGCAACACGCATGGATGCCTTGGAATTGGAATGTGATATATTGATTCCAGCGGCACTTGAAAATCAAATTACGATGGACAATGTCGCAAAAATCAAGGCAAAAATCGTTGCTGAAGCCGCCAATGGTCCTGTTTCCGCAGAAGCCAGTTCATATTTGGCAGCAAAAGGCGTTTGGGTTATTCCTGATATGTACATCAATGCAGGCGGTGTAACGGTTTCGTATTTTGAATGGTTGAAAAACTTATCTCATGTCCGTTTTGGACGTTTGACTAAGCGTTTTGAGCATAATGCCTACGATAATATTGTCAATGCCATTCAAAAATACACCAATTCACCCGTCAGCGACCGCGACAGAGCGATGTTGACAAAAGGACCAGACGAAATCGACCTCGTCCGTTCAGGTCTGGAAGAAACGATGATTACAGCTTATCACACCATCCGCGACCAATGGCTCGCTGACCCGCGTATCGAGGATATGAGAACTGCGGCGTTTGTCGTTGCCATCAAAAAGGTCGGTAGTGATTACGCACAATTGGGCATTTTCCCATAGTCGTTACTCGTTATCCGTTATTCGTTACTCGTCGTAACGGATAACGGATAACGGATAACGGATAACGGATAACGAGTAACGGATAACGAGTAACGAATAACAAATAACGAAAACGTATGAGCGGCAAAAGCGAATGGTTCGCCGATTGGTTTGATTCACCTTATTATCACATTCTTTATCAGAATCACAACGAGCAAAGTGCTAAGGATTTTATTGACAATTTATTCAAAAAACTGACCCCTCAGTATGCGACACTGCATCCGACGAGTTTTTATAAAATTTTGGATTTAGCTTGTGGAAAAGGACGACACAGCCGCTATATGGCTTCCAAAGGTTTTGATGTAACAGGCACTGATTTGTCAGAAAACAGCATCCGATTTGCGCGACAATTTGAGTCAGAAAATCTTAGTTTTTTTGAACACGATATGCGTAAGCCTTTCAGAATCAATTACTTCGATTATATTTTCAACATTTTTACCAGTTTTGGTTATTTCGATAAAGACGAAGATAACGTGACCGCTTTGAAATGTGTACACGATGGTTTGAAAGATGATGGTACTTTTATCCTTGATTATTTCAATGCGACTTGGGTGCGCCATAAAATGAAACCGAGTTATACCGAAACAGCTGGCAACATCGTATTTAATATTGAAAAGCACATTGAAAATGGGCATATTTACAAAACCATTTCGTTTGAAGTAGAAGAAAATTCAGTGAAAAAGCATTACCGTTTTCAAGAGAAAGTCAGGTTGTTCTCATTACAAGATTTTGAAACAATATTTGAAAAAGCTGATTTCGAAATCGTTGAGAAATATGGCGATTATGAATTGAATGATTTTAATGAAGAAACATCTAATCGATTGATAATCAAAGCTAAAAAAAAATAAAATGCAACGTTTCCACACAACTCTTCAAAGCATCAACGGAGCAACATCACCGATAGTGATTGCTCTGGTGGCGTTTGACGTTGAAGCCATTTTTGGTGTGAAAAATCGTGTGGACATACGTGGAACGATTGACGGACAGCCGTTTGAGCGGACTCTTTTGCCTTTGGGTGATGGGAGACATTATTTTATGCTCAATGCCAAAATGATGAAAGCCATTCGCAAAAAAATGGGCGATGAAGTCTATATTGAAATTGAAGAAAAAGAAAATACAAGCTATAAAGAAGTCGAATTACCTGATTATTTTCTCATGGAATTAGAAGAAAATCCCATTGCAAAAGAACAATATGAGTTGAGTAATCCATCTGCAAAACGTTGGGTTGTACAGTTTATTACAGAGCCTAAAAGTGCCGATGCTAAAGCAAAACGGGTCTTAAAAACGCTTGAAGTTTTAGAAAGAAATCACCGTATTAGAATAGAAAAAGAAAATGCTAAAAAGTGACCCCCTCAGTATAAATCATTAAAATCCAAGTAAAATGACTAAATCTTTGACATTATTGACGTTTATCATCATCATATCCAGTTGTGACAAACCCTTGGCAACTAAAAACAATCAAATACTCATTGCGTTTGAAGACTCTTTAAAAGTCGGTTTTTGGGGTTTCAAAGACACAAGTGGGCAAATCATTATTCCTGCTGAATACAGCTCTGTTTTTGAAGACTCCTTTTCAAATGATATAACTTTTGTTGTCAAAAAAGCGGATGGTGAACAAGACGACAAAAATGGCATTATCACTATTGATAGACAAAACAAATTTGTTTTGAAACCTTTCATTTTCGACAACGGCCCCGACTATCTTCAAGAAGGCGTGTTCCGATTTGTTGAAAACGGCAAAATGGGTTTTGCAGATAAGAATGGTAAGAAAGTCATTCCTGCAAAATACACTTTCGTAGATGCATTTCAAGAAGGATTTGCAGCTTTTTGCGAAGGTTGTAAAAAAGAAAATATGGGTGAACATTGGCGCATGGTCGGCGGCAAATGGGGTTTTATGGACAAAAATGGTAAAGAGATATTAGCTGCCGAATACGATGAAGTCAGTAATTTCAAGGATGGAATAGCTGAAGTGACAAAAAAGGGTGAAAAAATGCGTATTAATCCAAAAGGTGAAACGATAAAATAACCATAACATATAGCACCGTAGTAGCACGGATTTTCAGTCCGTGAAGCTATATATTCACGGACTGAAAGTCCGTGCTACGTATCACTTTGAACCTTTGCAAACAAGTGTTTAAATCTCAAAAACTGCATTTCAAACCACTCATAACTCGCTGCAGACATCATAAGAGTTAAAGCAAAAGTAACGCAATAATAAACGATATTCGACCACACATCATTGAGATTAGGGTTGAAATAACGTGCCGCATGAAGCCCAAATATGATTGCGATGCCATGCCACATATAAATGGAATATGAAATCTTACCTAAATAATCCAGCCATTTGAATTCCAAATTGAAGAGGCTTTTAGGGTTTGCCGCTAAGTTCAGTATCAAAATAATAAAAAACAAAGCATAAAACTCGTGGTTGGCAAAAGGCACTTCAACACCTAATAAAACGAGTAATAAAACACAAATTAAGGTGACAATCTGCGTTGATGGTAAAAAAATTGGTTTTAAAACCTTCATGTTGTTAGCATATAAAAAATAGGCCCCAATGCCGCCTATTGCCATGCAACTGATACGCAACAGTGAGAAAAATTTATAAGCTGCAGAAATTAATTTTGTTTTCATTGGGGCTTGACTGATATCTACTGAATGATCTGCAAAAAGATACAAAACATTGGTTATCAAAATAATAGAAAATACAATACTCACTAAAACCAACAAATAATGACGTGACCATTTGACCATCCAAGGCCATATTAAATAGAACTGTTCCTCAATACCAATACTCCAAGTCTGAGCAATATAGGGCATATAGTCATATAAATTATAAACAATATTGGGAAACAAAATGCCATAGAAAAAAACTTTTGTTCCAAACTTGTAATGCACCCCCTCAGTATAAACAGGAATATCGAAGTACGAAATATGTGGCAAAACAAATAATCCCAGAATAACAATAAGGTAGTAAAGAGGCCATATCCGCAAAACACGCCGAATGTAAAACGCCTTGACGAAGACTGTCCCGAACCGTTCCTTCTCAACTAATAAGAGATAAGTTATCAAAAAACCGCTCAAAGTAAAGAACAAGGTTACGCCCAATTCACCGACATTTTTGATGAAATGCCACTTATAAAACAGGCTTGGCAAGCCAAAAAATAGCTTAATTTGCTCTAAATGATGGATAATAACCACAAAAGCGGCTATGAAACGAAGACCATTAAGACTTGGGAAAAACACCTTCGAAGTACCTGTACTCATATTATGTTTGCTTTCTCGTTACAAGTATGTTGTTGATTTTGAGGCAAAATTAAGTAAACTTTCGATTTCTATCAAATAGATTAATTTTTGATACCGAAAGTACATTTTTGAGGTTAGGAAAAGTAAATGACTACTATGTTCGGGGAATTTTGAAAATTCCCCGAACATAGTGGTCGTTTATCATTCAAATTCATCATTTCTAAACCTCAGCATCAACCATGTCCTGCTTGATTCGTTGGCTCGGTTCGACATAAATCTCTAATTTGATTTTGTCTTTACCCTTCATCCCTTTCCATTCAGTAACCGCATCATTCAAGACCGCTAAAATATTCCAACGTTCATTTTTAGGCTCTTTTGGTAAAAACTGGTCATATCCACGCAAAACGATGTGAATTTCACGTGTCTCAAGCCAAGAAAAATCGCACAAACAATCGAACAAAGCATCTAAATTTTTCCCAAAATACGCAGGTAATTTCAAGCCTTTTTGTATTTGTTGATAAAAATCGAGCATCGTCTCGGCTTTACCGCCATCAATATAAGCAATGACCATGTCTGCATCGCGTGTTTTTGGCTCGTAAGGTGCTTTTAAAATTTTAAAATTAGACATATTTAAAGTTTATTTTTTAAAACAATAAGTTCATTGGACTTCCACAAAAGTCTGATAATGGTCATTAGTGTACCACGCTCGATTGTCAGAACCTGTGACAAGCCTTTCGACTCCTCGATTGATACCGCCACGCTTAGGATTGACATCCCATTCTTGATATTTTATCTTATTTCCTTTGCTGTCATTTATCGCCAAACGCCGTTCTCTATTTTGAAAATTTCTGCCACCCACATAGCCAGGCATCGCCTCATTGTGGTCACGGACGTATTGAAGCACTTTGTAAACTTTGACAGGAATGCGACTATTAGCAACATTTGGTGGCGTTTTATCGTCTATTTGACTATTGCCAACATTGCTCGTTGTTTTTTGCTCGGTGTCTGCCGAATTGTGGATGGGCTGCTGCTTTTGTGTTTGTCCACAACCTATTAGGCTTAAACCTATAATAAAAAAAAGTGTGTGAATAATGTGTTTATACATATAAACTTCGATTTTAGCTCTAAAAGTAGATAAAATTTTATAATACACAACTTTTTTCCAAACAAACAGACAGGTTTTCAGTCGAAAACCATTTTCAGAACCAGACTTACAACACTTTAAGGATGAATTTTAAAATAAACAATACGTGGAATTATTCTCCATTTTAACCTCTTCTCCAAAGAAAAAGATAATTTTGCGGCTTTAATTCTTAAAAAATCACGAAGCTATCAGCTATTTATTGTCATCTATAAACTGAATATGGAACTAAATCAACTGCATAAAATCTATTTTATTGGTATTGGCGGTATCGGTATGTCTGCTTTGGCGCGTTATTTCATGGGGCGAGGCATCGAAGTGCATGGTTATGACCGTACGGAAACTGAATTGACCCGTGCGCTCGCATCAGAAGGAATGATTATACATTACACTGATGATGTGACGTACATTCCAAACGGCGTTGATTTAGTCGTCTTTACTCCTGCTGTACCTAAAGAACATACAGAGTTGAATTATTTTCAACAAAATAATACACCCATTTTGAAACGGTCGGAAGTTTTAGGCCTGATTTCAAGAGGCATGAAGTGCATCGGTGTGGCTGGAACACATGGAAAAACGACGACTT
The DNA here is from genome assembly GCA_031367705.1 of Saprospiraceae bacterium. Classification (GTDB taxonomy): domain Bacteria; phylum Bacteroidota; class Bacteroidia; order Chitinophagales; family Saprospiraceae; genus JAAFJT01. The sequence continues at coordinate 14,185 of JANLQI010000203.1, forward strand.
CAAGCCTTGTGACACATATATTACGTGTAGGTGGCATTGATGCAACGGCTTTTTTAGGTGGTATTTCATTGTCTATCGGTTCTAATTTTGTGCAAGGACAATCCGATTGGGTCGTGGTCGAAGCTGATGAATATGACCGTTCTTTCCTTCGTTTAAGCCCTGATATGGCAATCATTACAAGCATGGACCCTGACCATTTGGATATTTATGGCGATGAAAAAACGTTCCGAAAAGCCTTTAGAGAATACACCCAAAAGGTAAAAACAGGTGGACATGTTTTCAAAAAACAAGGCTTAATACTGAGGGGTAACAAAAGCAGTAGCGACCAAGCTGTGGCTTGGTCAACATACGGTCTAAAAAAAGGCGACTACCGTTCCGTCAATCTAAGAGTAGAAAACGGCTTTTTCGTCTTTGATTATAAAAGCCCCAAGGGAAATATATTGAATATCAAAACAACGCTCCCAGGTCAGCATAATATAGAAAATGCAACAGCAGCGATTGCAGTGGCACAACAATTAGGCGTAACGGCTGATAATGTCAAAGAGGCTTTATCGACTTTTATGGGTATAAAAAGACGTTTTCAATTTATATATCAGAATGATAATCAACACGTTACGTTTATAGACGATTACGCCCACCACCCTACTGAACTCAATTCTGCGATTTTGGCAGCCCGAACATTGTACCCAAATCGTCGGCTGATAGGTATTTTCCAACCACATCTTTTTTCAAGGACGAATGATTTTCAAGATGCTTTTGCCGCCGCTTTGGACAAAATGGACGAGACTATTTTACTTGACATTTACCCTGCCCGTGAGCTGCCGATGGCTGGAGTCACTTCTGAAATTTTGTACAATAAGATGAAAAATCCAAACAAAACCTTGACCACAAAGGCTGAATTAATGTCTTTACTGAAGGGGCGCTTTTCATCTGAAAATTTGACAAACACTACCATTTTAACACTTGGCGCGGGTGATATTGATACTTTCGTCTCCCCTATTTCTGCCTTACTCAATGAATTGATATGATTTTTTTAAAATACTTAAAATATTTTTTCTTCTGGGTCTGCTACTTCGTTGTAGCAAGACTCATTTTTGTGTTGTATCATTTTGAAAATACACAAAGTATTGGTTTTCAAAATATTATAGAAGTTTTTACACATGGTATTCGATTAGACTTATCGGCTGCGGGGTATTTTTCCATCCTACCTTTTATGCTTTTATCTTTTTCATTTTTATTTAAACAGAAAGAAATTTTTGGAGGAGTAATAAAAATTTACACAATTCTTTTCATCCTCATTTCATCTGCTTTGATTGCTGCGGATTTAGAATTATTCAAAAATTGGGGTTATCGAATAGACGATACATTTCTGAAATATCTTATGTCGCCCAATGAAGCAGCGGCTTCTATTAGCTCCTACCCTGTTTTTACTTTGGTGTCAATTTTCCTCATTTTTTCTTTTGTTTCGATTTATATTTTTAATAAAAAAGTATTAAAAAAACGAGAAGATACTGAGGGGGGGCATTTTATCATTGGAAAACGAATTAGTTATTTGCTATTAGGTTTAGTTTTGACAGTTGCTTTAATATTACCCATTCGTGGTGGCATACAATTAGCACCCGTCAATCAAAGTGCGGTCTATTTTTCAGATAAGCCTTTTGCCAATTATGCCGCCATCAATCCCTTGTGGAATTTCTTTGTGTCGGTATTCGAAAAAACATCGGAAGATAGAAATCCTTATACTTATTTTCCTGAAAATAAAGCCGTTGCAACTTTAAAAGCCATGTTTTCAGATTCGTCAAAAACGCAAAAATTACTGCGAAATGACATGGGGAATCCCAATATCATCATTGTCACATATGAAAGTTTGACCGCAAAAGTCATTGAAAGATTGGGTGGCGAAAAAGGGATAACGCCTAATTTTGATACATTATCACATGAAGGTGTTTTGTTTTCAAACATTTATGCAAGCGGAGATAGAACGGATAGAGGTTTGGTTGCAGTGCTTTCAGGCTACCCTGCTATTCCTCGCGCCAATGTGATGGAAGTGCCGCGCAAGTCGGCACAACTACCTATTTTGAGTCAAATACTGCGCTCACGTCTCGATTCTTCGGGGAGGGGGGTAAATTACAATACGGGTTTTTACTATGGTGGAGAAGCTGAGTTTGCAAATATGAAATCTTACCTTTTGACAGGTGAATTTTCAAAATTAATAACCAAATCGGATTTCAAAAAAGAGGATTTGAGTAGCAAATGGGGTGCTTATGACCACGTTTTGTTTGAAAAGCTACTCCTTGATTTACAAGGTTTTAAGCAACCTTTTTTCATTAATTTGTTGACGCAAAGCAGTCACGAGCCGTTTGAAATCCCCAAAGGTTGGGGCAAACAAAATTTGCCGCCTACGGACGATTTAGATGAGAAATTTAAGCGTGTCCATTTTTACAGCGACCAAGCATTAGGGGCTTTTATTCGTGAAGCAAAAAAACAGGATTGGTGGAAAAACACCTTAGTCATTGTCATTGCCGACCATTCATCCATGCATATTGAACCGCACGATGATTATTTCGGCAGATTCCATATTCCGATGTTGTGGGTAGGAGGAGCTTTATCTGTACGTGATACAATAATCCCACAAGTCGGTTCACAAGTAGATTTAGCAGCGACATTATTAGCGCAATTAAACATCAAACACAGTGCTTTCAATTGGTCTAAAAATATATTAAGTTCTGATTATCAACCTTTTGCCTATTTTGCGTTTCAAAATGGCTTTGGTTTTGTCCAAAAAAACAATCGTTATGTGTTTGATACTGAGGGGGCCTTTTTTATTCAAAAAGAAGGTCAAATTGACAGTTTAGACATTCAGAAAGGCAAGTCATTTTTGCAAATGAGTTATCAAGACTATCTGCAAAAGTAATGGTGAATGGTGAAATTTAGTCATATTCACCATTCACCATTAATTAAGCCGTTTTGTAGGCTGTTTTGTTTGAATCTGAATATTAGGCTTTTGTTGATTCAAATTGTTGTCCATAGATTGCGGTTTTTGAAACTGCACGGCAACTTTATACCCTTTATCAATATTTTTAACCATCGGTTGCAACATCATTTGCATCACTTCTTGGGCGCGGACTTCTGCTTTTTTATAAATATCGCTTTGGTCGGCATCGTTTCTAAAGGCTTGACGCAGTTTATTGACGTTGTCGTTGAAGTCTTGTGAAGTTAAATCGCGCATCAAACCAATGTCCAAATTTTCAACTTTTGGATAAACTTCATGGCTCAAAATCTGCGGTTGTGGCAAAGTAACAATAATCGTTTTTGAACGACTGTCAACCGACACATTAAAGTAGTTTTGAAGGTTAAAACCCACTTTCATAATGCTCATAGCGACAATTTCTAACTCTGTTGTTGACACATTATAGCCTAAAACTTTTGAGGAATTTTGAATTTTAATGCCTTTTTTGTCCCTCACCTCCATCACCGCCAATTCTGTTATGGCTCTTTCGACCCTTTCTTTCATCATACCATGTGCGCGAGAAAAATCATTAATCGCTGCCGTTTCCTGCAAGCGTTTGACCATCGGGCGCAACCCCTCAGTAAGGGCGATGCCACAAGGCGTCTCGATGGCTTTGCCATTGACGGCTAACTTGCCGTCTTGCGTTTTTAGGATAGTGCCAATGATGTTTGTAATAAAAAAACAGGTGTATTTTGAAGCCACTTCGTTGAGTAAATCAACGGCATTGCTTGATTCATTTTCGTACCACGTTTGATACGTTTTATTGGTCGTATCGCCCAAACTGATAAAATCATTGAAATACATCTGACGAATTGACGGGTGCATTTTGCGGTATTCATTGACGGCCGCAGACTTTTGTTGCGGTGTCAAATTCATACGATTGGCGACATGAACAACCAAATTGGTGTTAAAATCTAAGATTAATTGGTCAAATTCATTCTTATATCGCTGTGGGTTCGAGAGAATTTCAAGCGTTTTTTGGTTGTCCAATTGCATTTTAAAATCAGCAGGCACATACGTCACCTGCATGGCACGAGGTATGCTGTTAACCGTGCTGCTACTGTCACCATCAAATGCTTTGTACAGCAAAAAACCAGCGGCACAAATCAGCGTGAACAGTATCAGTTTTTTTCCAAAAGAGACTTCTTCTGACCCCTCAGTACGTGGGCGATTTTTAGGCACTGTCATTGATTATTAATGTTTTATGTATCTTGAATAAATGATATAATCAGTACGTGGTATGGGGGAAATATTCAACTGCCGACACATCGTTATCAACTGGCCTCGATGAAATGTAGAATGATTTATGGCATGCATTATCATTTCACGTACCACTTGAGTCATTTCAGTTTGGAGTGAAATGAGTAAAAATGTACATTTATCCGTAAAAAAAGGTGCTGGCTTTTCTTCAACAAATTGAACTAAAGCGGCAGATGTTTTTAATAACCCTTCAAAAATTGCTTCATTTGAGCCTTTATAAGACTTTGAAGAAAAATCGGATGGCGAATGACCGTTTAAGCGTTCAAGCCAAAGAAATTCGGCATCCCAAATGTGCAATAAAGTGTTACGAATGGAAGGAAAACTACTTTCGACATGTTGTGAAATGAGGGCATCATCGACTGACCGAAAGAGCGTAATGAGGTTTTCATTTGCCCAAAGATTATAGCGGGCATACTCGACAAGCATCTGTTTCATAGATAAATTTTGGTTTATTTAAATGATAGAATTCGGTTGATTCTGGTTAGCACATCAAAATTAAGAACATTTTGATTAACCTATCCCAAAGTTAAGCTAATTTTGCGCAATGTTGTATGAACAAACCACCATAAATTGTCGGGGTACATTACTTGACCTCTCCTCTCCTATTGTTATGGGTATCTTGAATGTTACCCCTGACTCATTTTTTGCTGACAGCCGAGCGAACAATGTGTTGTCGCTTTTGAACCAAGCCGAAAAGCAACTTTTAGAAGGTGCAAAGATTTTAGACATTGGTGGTATGTCCACACGCCCTGGAGCAGAAATGATTGGTGAAACAACTGAATTAAATCGTATTTTACCTGCTATTAGGGCTGTAACAAGGGCTTTCCCAGAGGCTATTGTGTCCGTTGATACGTTTCGAGCAAACATTGCACGGGCTTGCATTGAAGAAGGCGCACACATTATTAACGATGTTTCGGGCGGTAGTTTAGACGATAATATGTTTGCGACTGTTGCAGATTTAAACGTGCCATATATATTGATGCACATGAATGGAACACCTCAAACGATGCAAACATTGACTCAATATGACGATGTAGCGTTAGAAGTCCTTGATTTTTTCATCGAAAAGGTCGGTTTACTGAGGGGGTTGGGTGTGAAGGATATTATCCTTGATGTTGGTTTTGGTTTTGCAAAAAACACAGAACAAAGTTTTGAATTGTTGCGCAAACTGTCCGTTTTTAAAATTTTGGAATGTCCCATTTTAGCGGGTATTTCTCGAAAAGGTATGATTTGGAGAACATTGGGCGTGACGGCAGATGAATCCTTGAACGGCACGACGGCAGCGCATATTTTTGCCTTACAGGGCGGTGCAAAAATCCTTCGTGTACACGATATCAAAGCGTCTGTTGAAGCCATTTGTATTTTTGAAACATTTCAAAATACATTAAATAATTCCGAAATACAATTGTTTTGACGTATTTTTATTATAAAATTGTTATAAAATAATGGTTATTGTAGAATAATCCATGTAATTTGCATCGGTATTTTTTTAAAACATACACACGTATTCAATTCTTTTTCCAAGACAGGTATCCACTCTTCTGAGAAACTTCACAATCTTATAATTTTTCATCATGCTGCCATAGTGTGGACAATTGGGCGTATATAAACC
>JANLQI010000208.1:0-2734 GCA_031367705.1 Saprospiraceae bacterium
GACGAGGGTGGCACAACTTCACTGATTTATCCACCTTAACGCAGTATTCTGCAAAACACAGCGATACGATAGTCGCACTTATGGAATGGTACGATATTGTTTCAGAAGCCGATTGGTCAAATGTGAATGAAGTCAAACAAACCTTTAACAGAGTTTAAACAATGACAATTCAAACAGAATTAGAATTAAAAACGGCTTTCAGTACATTAGATACTTTGATAGCAGAAATGGGCGAGGACACCGACAAACAAGCCCAAGCCAAATCATTGGCAGAAGCGATTCAAACCTATGAAAAAGAAAATGTGTCTTTCCCAATGCCGACAACATTGATAGGCATGATTGAATTGAAAATGTACGAAATGAAGCTAAAACAACGTGATTTAGCCGCTATTTTAGGCATAGAAAGTTCTCGTGTCTCTGAATATTTGAATGGGAAAAGAAAAATCAATTTAGAATTTGCTAAAAAAGTACATGAGAAACTCGGTATTGATGGCAATTTTATTCTGAAATCGGTTTGATCTACCCCCTCAGTAAAACCCACAAAAAAGCCTTGCAACGAACATTGCAAGGCTTTTGATTTATGGAAACTGGTCATTAGGCAAGGGCATAATCGCTGTATTCGCGCATCTTAGGCGATAAAAAACCGAGAACAATATCAGATTTAGCCACACCTTGTTCGATAAGGACTTCTGCAACATCAATTTCAGTCATATTGCGTTGAATCCATATTTTACCATCAATAATCTCCATGTGCATCGGGCAATCGTGAACGAATTTATTTTTATCCCAACCAATCGTCACGACTTGATACCGATGATTTTGTTTATCGGCAATTAATTTGTTTTCAGCATCAATATTAGAATAGCGTATTTGAGTATAGTCATCTAAAATATTCAATATCGCTTTTTCATAACGTTTTAATTTAACCATGATGTGATGATTTTTGATTTTGGTTCATAAATAATAAGTTTAATCTTATTGACAGTAAAAACACGTTTCACAAGAGTTTCGCTGCCATATTCGTCATACATATCAAGAGGAACAGCCAAATAAAGTGTTCTATCTGATTCAATTTCAAACAAAGCCTCTCGATAAACAACGTACTTGCCAACTGCCTCGTAAAAAGAAGTAATAAACGATGCCATAGAGAACGTTTTGACTTCTACGGCTATCTTTTCACCATTTCTTTCTGCCCCAAAAATTTTTTCTGCCCCCATATCAATAAGCATCGGTATATTTCCTATTTTGACATAAAGTGGGTCGTCCGTAATTAACCAACCTTCATCTTGTAGGGCAGTTTTGACTTCTTGATGAAATTTATCTCTTGCCATAGTTCTCTCTTTTTTGAATGACAAAAATAATACTTTTTTGTTTAGAATGTAAAATTCTTAACGGTTGATTTAAAACACCCCTCAGTAAAACCCACAAAAAAGCCTTGCAACGAACATTGCAAGGCTTTTGAATGTCAGATATACCTGATTTCTCATGAAGGGCAAAAAGGTTTGATAAGATTTATACGCCCCCCTCAGTAAAAGCAAAATGTTAGCCTTTACTTTTGCTCATAAACGCTGTAAAAACGGGCAAAAAATCTTTAGGCTTAATGGGTTTAACTATCGGAAAGGAAATGTGTTTTAATTCTTTGAAAAAGACTTTATCTTCTGTCACTAAATAGTGTGCACCACAAGCGACAGAACAGTCAAAAAACTTTTGGTCATCGGGGTCTTGATAAGGGATGCGCCAAAAATAGTATTTTTCAACCCGTTTCAATTTTGTCCATGTTGTAATCGCCTCTAAGGTATAATCGGCTAAATCAGGACTTTCGTAAAAACGAGTGATAATCTCGTGATATTCATCTAAAATATCGGTAGTGACACATAAAGTGAGTTCTTGGCGACGTAAGGCTTGCCAAAGCCAATGATGTGGAGAACGTGCAGAGATGATTTGAATTAAAACGTTGGTGTCAATAACTATTCTCATAATGGTTGTTTAATCGGTATGTTTGTTCACTCATTCAAATTTAAGTCAAAGCCTAACAATTTAGCTTGCTTTTAAGGGCTTTTTTTTAGACATATAGGGTGTACGTGGTACTTTTAGGGCATTTTTTGCTAAGTCTTGTGCAGACCAACCTTTTTTATCTAAAATTTTATCAGCCAATGCGGTGACACGATTGAACTTAAAATCAATTAAAATTTGGCGTAAAAGAGCCAATTCTTTCTCATCAATACCTTCTGCAAAAAGCTGTAGTATTTCTAATTGTGCCGTATTGAATGGTGTTGGAAAAGTTGCTGTACTGACCATTGTTTATAAATTTTTATAATTAAAGTTATTTTTTACAAAGATAAAGTTTTGTTTCGGATTGTCAAATACCCCCTCAGTAAAACCCACAAAAAAGCCTTGCAACGAACATTGCAAAGCTTTTTAATCTCAGAAATGCCTGATTTATAGTGAAGGGCGAATGGGTTTGAAAGGAATTAGACAAAGCCCCCTCAGTATTTCTCTTTATTGAATTTAAAAACAAAATATGTATTGAATTGCAACATAAAAAACACGAAATAAAATACTCAAACTGCCTTAAACGATTTACGTTTGTGTCTGAAAGCGCTTTACTTAATTACATAAAATGTATTTTTTTTACACAAACCAATAAAAACATACTACCTTTGTAATGGTTATCATAGCAAAACGAGCCTTAACGCAGTATTCTGCAAAACACAGCGATACGATAGTCGCACTT
>JANLQI010000216.1:0-3197 GCA_031367705.1 Saprospiraceae bacterium
GGAAATTTGAATAGTATTTGTTTTTTGTTGCAACAAAAAACAAATACTATTCAAATTTCCGTTTACTATACCTTCAGCCTACATCGGGTACGATCTAAATTAGCAAGCAAGTGATCTAAATTTACATCGAGTATGAGCTAAATTAGCAAGCAAGTGAGCTAAATTAGCAAGCAAGTGAGCTAAATTAGCAAGCAAGTGATCTAAATTTACATCGAGTATGAGCTAAATTAGCAAGCAAGTGAGCTAAATTTACATCGGGTACGAGCTAAATTAGCAAGCAAGTGAGCTAAATTTACATCGGGTATGAGTTAAATTAGCAAGCAAGTGAGCTAAATTTACATCGGGTATGAGCTAAATTAGTAAGCATTCGTTGCAAATTATTATAGAAACCCGTGTTCAAATTACCGTTTTTGCCCAATATACCTTTCAAAAAACTCATAAATACGCAGCATACGGTCTATACGTTGACGGACATTGCCTGAACGAGAGAGTTCATGCGTCGCGCCAGGCATTCTGACGTATTCCACTTCTTTGTTGAGTATCTTCATAGACTTATACATCATTTCGGATTGAATAGGGCCTGTACGCAAATCATTTTCACCATGTTTAATCAACAAAGGCGTTTGAATATTTTTAACAAAAGTATAAGGTGAATTGCTGATTAATACTTTTTCAAGGGCATCATTCCAAGGCAAATTGAAATAATTAGGAATTAAACGCCACGCATTGCCTTCCCCAAGAAAGGTTGTTAAATCATACACACCCCGTTGCGCAAATGCCGCTTTAAATCGGTTGTCGTGACCCACAATCCATGCCGTCAAATAGCCAGCATACGAACCGCCTGTGATAACTTGACGCGCTGTATCCACCCAAGGTAGTTTCGTCGCTTCTGTTTCCGCTTTTAAGACATCTTCAGTGGGACCCGTTCCCCAATCTTTGATGTTTGCCCTTTGAAAATCAATGCCATAACCACCCGAACCACGTGGATTGGCATAGACAATACCGTATCCTTGAGCGCAAAAATATTGAAACTCGTGCCACATCGAGAATTCACCAGGGCCCCACATCGCCGTTGGTCCTCCGTGCATGTTCAAAAGTAAAGGATACTTCTTTGATGCATCGAAATTGGTCGGTTTCATAATCCAATACTCAATTTTTTGACCTTTTGAATTGGTCAAAGTATGTTTTTCAGGAAAACTTAAAGCCTTGTTTTTAACCCAATCATTGTGTGTTGACAATTGGACAGCGTTTTTCATCTGCATATCAGCCACATACAACTCTTCTGGATTTGCCACTTCCGTTTTAGCATACACTATTTTGTCATTCGCCACGTCAAAACTCAAAATACCAGACTCGAAATCAGAGAGTTGTTCTATTTTTCCATTCGACGTATCAAAACGATACATTGGTTGTCCGCCATTGGACTGCGCCGTAAAATAAACGAATCTATTATCCTTTGACCACACAGCAGCAGCCACAGAACGGTCAAAATCAATGAGTTGCACGTTCGAGGCATCCGCATTGGCGAGATACATTTTAGGAAAATTGACCCCCTCAGTAAGAGCCTTAAAAAAGATGAGTTTTTTGTTGTCAGGAGAATACACAGGGGCAAAATGATTCATCCCTTTCTCGCCTAACAACTGCTTTTTATTTGTTCCGTCGGCATTGATGGTGAATATTGCACCATCCAATTCACGGTCAGGATGCTCTTGTGCGTCTAAATCACTGTTCAAAATGAGGCGATTATCTAAAAGCCAAGTACCCCCGTTGTAGCTTGCGAAACCAGAAGTAACTGGAACGGCTTTCGCCCCTTCTTTCGCATCAATGACATAGATATGATTGAAATTCAGTTCAGGTTGTGTAGTGGCTTCACCTTGAAAATTGAGGCGATTAAAGACTTTTACCTTCTTATCTTCTTCATCTTTTGCCAAATAAGCCCGTATTTCTTCAATTGTCCCGTCTGGATTGGGTTTTATATCCTTGTTTGGTTTCAAATAATCATTGTTTTTGAACCCAGGTTTTTCCATTGAAAACAACGGCACGCCTTTATTTGGATTCAAAATAGAATCTTTTAACAATTCATTGAAACTCAGACTCACTTGGAACGAAATCCGCTTGCCATCTTTTGACCAATTGGGATTAGAAGCACCATATTTTATATCTGTCAATTGAAATGCTTCGCCACCATCAAGCGGCATGATGAAAATTTGTGCTTTTCCTTTCACATTTCTTGAAAAAGCGACCTGTTTTGAGTCGGGCGACCAAACGGCAGGGCTGACACTTTCAGCACCACGCGTCATTTGTCGAACCGTTTTAAAATCAGTCAAATACAAGTGGCTGCGGTAGTCATATTCCAATTTGTTTTCATCGTTTTGCTCCGTCGTTTTGAGCAGATAAACCGCCAATTTGCCATCTGGAGATACTGTAATATTAGAAATCTGGTTGATTTTGGTCAAATCTGTCACCATTATTTTCTCTTTGCCATTTTGAGCAACAGCAATATGTACAATGAATAAGAAGAAAAGAAGAATGTTTTTCATTTTTGATAACCTTTTTTGATTTTATAATTGACATTTAAGAAATGTCACGAATGTCTTGAAATAAAAGGACTTGCTTATTGTTTTTTGAAGGTTTTTAAACGAGAATTGTTAGTTTAGGGGCCCCTCAGTATATTCGGCATTTTAGTGACGTAAGGATAACGAACTTGAAAATTGTTTTTTAAACAAACAAACCGCACCAAGATGCTTCTTGATGCGGTTTGATTTGTATAAAACTAATTGATTCTGAATTAGTTGAAGATATAACGAAGACCAATTTGACCTGACCAACGTGAACCGATACCAAAGCTATTTGAATAAGATGATGTCAATGCTTTTCCACCGAATTCAGGGAATTGGAATTTAGGTTTACCTGTTGCCGCCGCACCCGTATTGTCATATCCAGTAAATGTTAAAATCGTTGGTCTGATAGTCGTTAAATTAACACCCCAATCAGAATTTAACATATTGCCGAAGTTGAAAATATCAAAAGTAAACTGAACCGTATTGATTTTTCCGCCAACTTTAAAGTTTACGTCTTGAATCAATTTAAGGTCTAATTGACCAACAGCAGGTTGAACTGCACCGTTGCGTTCAGCATACTGTCCTCTTCTGCTACTTAGATATTTGTCTTGATTGATATAAGCATCTAAATCTGTC
>JANLQI010000218.1:0-22047 GCA_031367705.1 Saprospiraceae bacterium
TTCACTTTAACCGCACCGACCAGTAACAGCGCGGGTGCGTTTACTTACACAAGTAGTAAAACAAGTGTGGCGACAATCAGTGGCAACACTGTAACGATTGTGGGTGGTGGTACTTCTGTTATCACAGCAACACAAGCAGCAAATGGTATTTATGCGAGTGGCAGTATCAGTGCAAACTTAGTGGTCAGTTTACCTGCACCTCTAACGGCTGCACCGACACCAACAAGACTTGCAGCGAATGTCATCTCTCTGTTTAGTAATGCTTATACAGATGTTACAGGCACAGACTGGTTTCCAAACTGGGGACAATCAACGGTTGTTGCGGATGTGATGATTCAAGGCAATGCGACGAAGAAATACACAGACTTGAACTATCAAGGTGTACAATTCGCACCAGCTGTGAATGCTTCGACAATGCAATTCTTACATATTGACCTTTGGACACCTAATTGCACGGCTTTTGATGTCTTTTTAATCAATACAAGCCCTGCAACAGTTGAAAAAAGCTATACACTCACGCCGACTTTGGCGGGTTGGAACAGCTTCGATATTCCTTTAACGGCTTATAATACAATTGCCTTAAACAATATTGGTCAATTCAAATTAGTGGGTACACCATTTGGTTCAAGTGTTGTTTATCTTGACAATATCTTTTTCTGGAAAAACGCTGTTATTCCTGTAGAATTAACAGCGTTCAAAGCTAAAATCGTCAATAGTACAACCGTACTAAACTGGCAAACGGCGAGTGAAAGAGACAATCAAGGCTTCACAATCGAGCGCAGTAATAATGGAACAAGCTACAACGCCATCGGTCAAGTCAAAGGTAACGGAACAACAAGTGTTGTCCATGATTACACTTTCACGGACACCGACCCCTCAGTAGGTATCAACTATTATCGTTTACGCCAAGCCGATTTTAATGGCAAAGAGACATTGTCTCCTGTCGTTTCAGTTATCTTAGGCAAAAATGGTTTAGTCCTAAAGGGCAACTTGGTGCATAATGTCCTCGATGTAACGGTTAATGATGAAAAAGCCAGAACTTTAAGTATCTATAATATGATAGGACAACAAGTTTTTGTTGCCAAAGTACAAGGTACACAGCGTTTAGACATCAGCAACTTAGCCACTGGTTTGTACATTATTGCTACAGACAAAGGCGAAACAGAGCGGTTTGTGAAAGAATAATCATAAATTGGCGGGGTGATTTTAATTGAATCACCTCGCCAATTTTTTTTAAAAAAAATGATGAAATGATAAAAAAAATATTAACACTTCTATTGGGTGCCTTTATGGTTTACGCAGGTATTTCTCACTTTAGAAAACCAGAGATATTCCTCCCATTCATACCCGACTTTTTTCCAAAAGAAGGTTTTAATTACTTAGTCGGTATCACCGAAATTATTGTCGGTATAGGTACTTTCATACCAAAATTCCGCGCGCAGGCCGCCTGGGGCATCTTATTCTTGATGGTCACTTTCCTACCTTTACACATAATAGATGTTTTCAAGGAAAACCCCGCTATTGGCACGCATCAAGCGGCTTTGATTCGTTTACCTTTTCAATTTGTCTTGATTGGTTGGGCTTGGTACATTAGTAAAGCCGAAAAGCACCCCCTCAGTATTTCTCAATAAAACAGACCCCAACCGCAAGTTTTTCTTAGATATTGTCTCAAAAATTACTGAACCGTTACCCGAATGGTGCATTTTTCAGCTATAACATCTTTGTCGAAAGGACGTAGATAAACGAGAACCATTGTTTCTGTACCCACCTTAACAGCCGTGAAGCGCATGATTTGTTTACTGGCTTTGCCGACAGAACCATCGTCAGGCTTTTTTTCATATTGAATCACATCGGTATCATCGGATTTGAGCAGCGAAATAGGGTCTTTGACTTGCCAAACATACCCCGTGCCTTCGGTAGCAGATAGTTTGATTGTTAAACTCTGCCCCTTTATAAGCGTGACGCTTTCTGGGCAATCGTTCACAACCACATCATTATTGTTGTTGACAGCTTTAGGGGTTGCTGTACTGAGGGGGGGCGTATGGTTCATGCCTGTGGTATTCTGTCCCGATTTGTTCATACAATTTATGGATAAGAAGCAGATACTGCTGATAATGATGAGATGAAAGGCATTTTTTGACATGACGTTGTTTTTTAATGGATAATGAATAGTTGATAATGGATAATGGATAGTTGATAATGCAAAAAATTATCCATTATCAACTATCCATTATCCATTAAATGATTAGTGACTTGCAGTGATAATGGGTGACGCTGCTGCGCTTACACCACTGGCCAAAGCGGGTGTTGGCGCTGTCAAACCACTGTTCATTGGATATATATAGTAGTTGTAGCGACCAATATTACAAGCATTGTAGCCGACATAACCATAACCACTATAACCCCAAGAAGTACCCCATGAATTGCGAATAATCCAAGCATTGAGCGCATCACTCCAACCGACGATGGTCACGGCATGGTCAATATCATTGGCATTTCCGTTGCTCGGATAGCCATTGTAAACACCACTTTTGTAGGCATAGAAGCTGCCAATACCGGCTCTCATATACGTCACGACAGAGCCATAAGCCTTGATATAGTTCTGTATGGTTTCCCGAGAAGCCGACATGCTTATTTGTCCCCAACCGTAAGCGCGGAATACCTTTGGTGTAACCGTACACGCTTGGTTGACAGCGGCATACGGTTTGCTGCTTTCATTGGTTGTACCGAAATAACGGATGTAATCGAAAGCACGGTCAGACCAACCACCGCTGCAGCTACCTGCGTCCACGCCACTGCCTGTTTTGCCACAGTTTACGATGTCTTGTTCAGACAAATCAGAAACTTTTCCATAGAATTTTTTAAACGCTGTTTCGTAAGCCGCAGCCGATGCAAAAGCCCAGCAGCTGCCACAACCACCTTGATTTCTGATAGCTGACAGATAGCCATAAGTACCCGCATACCACGATGCCCCTGCACTACCTGCCCCTACGCCATTGCTTTGTATGGTTGTATTTGGCACAGTAATTTTCGCTTTCTGCAAGTCTTCGGCAGCCACCTTAAAGGTTTTGATATTCAATTCCTCTTGTTGCTTTATAGCAGCTTCACTAACGGCTTTGGGTGGTTTTGCGCCCAAAAGCTCTTCAGGAGTACGGTCTAAGGCTTCTGTGTAACCGACTTCAAACGACAGTTTTTTAGTAGCCACTTCAGTTTGAATGGCACTCAAACGTGTTTTGATAGCAGGACTCATGCGGAGTTCGCGGGCTTTGAACAAGTTGTCACTGGCAACTTTGGATTGAACGGCGCGCAATGGGTCGTTTTGAGCATTGATAGAACAAGTGACTGCTAGAACAAAAAGGAGGCTCATTAAGCCTGTGATACGGAATGTTTTCATTTTGAAAATGTTAATTGTTAGTAAATGATTTTTAATGAAAATTAAGCACGGTGCTTATAAATTGTTGTTATAAGTGTATAGGGTTACTTTCCTACGCCTTGTGGGGTTAGGACATTTCAGTAATAAAAAATTAAGGTTTTTAAAAAATCAATGGATACAGAAATCGCTTCATTCGGTTGTTACAGTTGTTGTTATTCATTCGGTTATTTCAATTACAGTAAAGTCTTCATTTGGTCGCTTCTTTCGCTTTCGAGAGGATAGTGTACGGGGTCTCTTTTTTTTTAATGAAAAAGATAATTTTATTTTTTGACACAGTTTTCAGAACGGCTTCTACTAAGGTATTCAAAAAGAAGATGTACCTATTTCAGGACGATACAGACAATAAAAACGAGACTAATAATTCATATTATGTTTATTACAGTCTATGAATTCGGGCAATCATGTGATGTTGGTTGGTGATTTTGGGTTTTATACTGAGGGGGGTATTATCATCTGAATTCATCAAGTTTTCTTATAACTACTTGATTATCAATATTAATAAAATCATCCCAATCATCAGTTATTAAGTCTGCGCCTAAATATTTAGCCGTTGCCAAAATAATAGCATTAGGTAGTTTTATCTTTTCAGTTTTACCATTTTTATAGTTAATCACTTGTTTAGCGATTGTTAAATTGACTTCTATGATATCAAGATTGCCAAACATTTCGTCTATCAAATCTTTTTCGGCAATATTTTCAAACGCAAATCCATAGACCTCCATAAAAGTGATAATAGAAGTATAGAACTCGTCGTATTCAGATAAAAGCCGTTCTATATCAATTTCTTGTTTAGAAGCAAGAATGATAACATTACTATCCAAAAGTGCTTTACTCCCATTCATCTCTAAGTTGTTTTTGCCATTGTACAGGATTTTCAATGCTTGCAAACATTGAATGAGACTTCATTTTTTTAAATGTGGCTAACAATTTTTCTTTCTTAGAAAGTTGAGTGGGCGGTGTGTCCACCAATACAATAATCCGAACATAAGTATTGTTGAATTCTTCAAATTGCTTAGGCAAGTGAATCAAACCTTGTTCAATTTTAGTTGAAAATTCTAATGCATTCATATTTGTTACATCATTTTAGGCTTCTATTAAGCTGTTTTTTGACAAAGATAAATCATTTTCACCAAAATGCAATAGGCTGTTTGAGTGAGTTTTTGGATGAAAATGGTTGTAAAAAGGTGAATACTGAGGGTGTGTGTTTTATGTTGAAATCGTATATTTTTATTTATAAATTAAAATGATTATCTATCTTTGCCGCATTACTTTTAACATACATTTTGAACGCAAAAATGGTTTCCTTTCTGATTTGCGTCTTTTGAGAATACTCTCTTTTAAGTAACTTTTTTTCAACAAAATTATTGCAAGTACCCATAAAGTACAATGCGTGTAAATAACGTTTTCAAAATGGTAAAAGAATTCAGCCAATCAGTAGCAGAAAACATAGGTAGCTACGTCTATTGCTTAATTGACCCGATCAAAAATGAAATTTTTTATATCGGAAAGGGAAAAGGGAATCGGGTTTTTAATCATCTTAATGAAGCATTAAAAACATCTAAAGAGTCGGATAAACTTGCTCAAATAAGAGAAATAAGAGACAAGGGTAAAGAACCAGAACATTTCATTTTGCGATATTCATTAACTGATGAAGAAGCAGAAAGAATTGAAGCTGTGCTTATAGATTTTGCAAGACTTAATGGAACAAATAATTTTAATTTAAAAAACTTAGTCAAAGGTTCAGGAAGTAATCAATATGGAATAAGAACTGTTGATGATATTTACCATGAATACGGAGCAAAAGAAATTGAAATTGAGGAGCCGTCATTAGTAATTGTCATTAATAGACATTATTGCAAAAGGTGGTGATGCGGCTTATTTCGGTGATGCGGCTGAATGGCAACGGGAACAACGGCAAGAACATACGCAATGTCTCTGATTTCAATTGGATTGACGGACTTGTTGTTATCAATCCTGTTGATTAATTCATTGAAAATCAAATTATTGCAACTCTTAACAGCTTTTCTTCTGTCGCTTCCTCAATACTAAACTCGCCCGTCAATTTGCCTTCGCTTAGCACTAAAACACGGTCACTGACGGCTAATATTTCAGGTAATTCGGACGATACTATGATGATACCCAGACCTGCATCTGCCAATTCTTTTATCAATTTATAAATTTCAGCTTTGGCGTTGATATCAATTCCCCGCGTGGGTTCATCGAGCAATAAAATCTTAGGTTTTGTGGCAAGCCACTTTGCTAAAATGGCTTTTTGTTGATTGCCGCCGCTTAAAGTTTTTATCAATTGACCGTCAGTAGCGGTCTTGATTTTTAATTCTTTGATGTACTTTTGGGATAACTCGTTTTCCTTTTTGTTGCTTAAAATGCCATTAATTGATAAGCCCAAAAGTGTGGTCAAACTGATGTTTTTCTTAACACTCAATTCAGGTACAATGCCGTCTTTTTTACGGTCTTCGGAGACCAAAGCCAAACCTGCTTTGACGGCACTGGCAGGGGATTTTATGGTGCATTTTGTGTTTTCAATATAAATATCACCCGTTGTTTGCTTAGGATTTAAGCCAAAAAGAGCTTCAAATAACTCTGTTCGTCCTGCGCCCATAATGCCAAAAATGCCTAAGGTTTCGCCTTTTTTTAAGGAAAAAGAGATGGGATGATTGAATTTTGCAAGGGTTAGGTTCTCTACTTTTAATAAAATTTCGTCGGATACTGAGGGGGTACTTTTTTTAGAAATGACTAAATCACGTCCGACCATTTTTGATACTAAATTGTCTTTTGATACCCCTGCCATATTGCCCGATTCGATGCTTTTACCATCTCTTAAAACGGTGTATGTGTCCGCAATTTGAAACAATTCATCAAGTTTATGCGAGATATATCCAATGGCTTTTCCTTCCTTTTTCAAGTCGGTGATGATTTCAAAAAGGGTATCTGCTTCTGCGCCTGTGATGGCAGAAGTCGGTTCGTCCATGATGATGACTTTGGCATCGAGTAACAAAGCTTTGGCGATTTCGACGAGTTGTTGTTGCCCTACTTTCAATTCTTTGACACGTACTGAGGGGTCAATATCAAGGCGCAGTTTGTTCAACAATTCCTTTGTTTTTTGGCGCATCGTTGCCTTATCCAACAAGCCAAACGCATTCGTTATTTCACGTCCGAGAAAGATATTTTCAGTCACACTGAGGTAAGGAATCAAGTTGAGTTCTTGATGAATAATGGCAATGCCACTGTCCTGTGCCGCCCGTGTACCAGAGAATTTTACGGCTTGATTGTTCAACTCAATGTCGCCTTCATAGTCGGTCTAAACACCGCTTAGGATTTTCATTAAGGTGGATTTGCCCGCACCGTTTTCACCAATAATGGCGTTCACTTTCCCACTTTGTAGGTCAAGGCTGACGTTGTCGAGTGCCGTAACACCTGAAAAAAGTTTGGTTATGTGTCGTGCTGAAAGCATTATTTAAAAATTTCTTTATTTTGTTTCTAAAAATTACTATTTTTGTGATAAAACAGAAATAAAATGGTGTTTCAAGAATTCCGTTCAACTTTTCGTAATTATCCTCTATTTTCAATCAAAGAGGTTGAAAAGCTATATCCAAGTTTTGATGCTAAAAACTTAGTCAATTGGCAGCATAAAATGTATATTCAAAAAATTCGCAATTCATGGTATCGGTTGACTGAAAATCCCCTTGATTTGGACACTCTATTTTTCATATCCAATCAAATGTATGCGCCCTCTTATATTTCACTCGAATCAGCCTTGTCTTATTATGGCTTTATACCAGAAGGTGTTTTTAAAATAACGGCTATTTCTACCCTTAAAACCCAAGAATTTACCACTCCTGCAAGCGTTTTTAGTTACCGCAGTATAAAACCCGAATTGTATTTTGGTTATCAACTCGTTTCTTTTGGGTCTTTCCATTTTAAAATAGCCGAGCCAGAAAAAACGATTTTGGATTATTTATACCTTTATCCTGAATACAATACAGAAGACCATTTTTTTGAATTGCGTTGGAATGTGCTTGAAATGAACCGACAAATTGATTTTAAAAAACTCAATGATTATCAAGCACATATTAAATCCAAAGCCTTAACCAAGCGTTTTAAAATTTTATTAAAATTCCTTAACGATGCTTAATTTATCTCAAATACAACAGGTTTATCCGCAACATTTACAACCTTTTAGCTCTTTTTTATTGCGAGAATATTTGCAATATAAAATATTAGCCTTGCTGTTTAGTAGTGAATACGCCCTCAAATTTGTGTTTTTAGGCGGTACTTGCCTACGCATTGTACATCAAAACAATCGGTTTTCAGAAGATTTAGATTTCGATAATTTTGATTTAACGCCACAAGATTTTGAACAAGTCGCCCTCTTTATTCAAAAAGGTTTAGAGCGTGAAGGCTTACAGATTCAAATGGAACAAGTGTATCGGGGTGCGTATCATTGTTATATAAAATTCCCAAATCTTTTGTATCAAACAGGTTTAAGTGGTCATAAAGAGGCTAAAATTTTAATACAATTAGATACGGAGCCTCAAAATTTTGACTACACACCAGAGAATTATTTGCTCAATAAATTTGATGTTTTTGGCAATATTCGAACTACGCCTATTGATGTACTTCTTTCTCAAAAAATAACCGCTTTTGTCAAGCGCAAACAGCCGAAAGGTCGTGATTTGTATGACATAACTTTTTTATGCCCTAAAACACGTCCGAATTATGACTATTTAGCCCAAAGGCTTAATGTACACAACCCAAAAGAACTCAAAGAACTCTTAAATGAAAGAACTAAGTCATTGAATATGAATTAATTAGCAAATGACGTATCGTCTTTTTTATTTAATCCAAATGATATTCAACGGATTCATCTATTTCCTCAATTTATTGAACAAACTGCTTTTTAATGCGCCTATATCATTTCCATCTACTTCTCTAACTGTCCAACCGAAACTTCTTAATTTATCGGCAATGGGTTCTGTATTACAAACTTCCGCTGTTGTGCCTGTTATTTGGAGTTTATTATAATCCAAAATGGCGCATAAATTGTCCAATTTATAATGACTTGCCGTTAAAAAGGCTTCCCAATTTGAACCTTCTGGCAATTCACCGTCACCCATGAGTGTAAAAACTTTAAAGTCTTTGTCATCCAATTTTGCTGAAATGGCAGCCCCAACACTGAGGGGTAGTCCATGACCCAATGCGCCTGTGTTTTGCTCAACACCATTCACTTTGCGGGTCGGATGACCGATATAATGCGATTGATATTGGCACAAAGTTTCTAAATCCGATTCTGGAAAGAACCCTGCATCTGCCAAAACCACAAACAAAGCCTCAACTGTATGCCCTTTACTTTGGATATAGCGGTCTCTATCGGGTGATTTGATGTTATCAGGACGCACATTCATCGTGTCATTATATAACACATTCAGAATGTCCACACACGACAAACTACCGCCTGTATGCCCTGCTTTGGCTTTGTAAATGTATTTGAGTATGTTGCGACGATACTCTTTTGATTTTATTTCTAAATCTTTGACAGTCATTAAGTTATAAATTAAGGTTAACACATAGTCACATAGGAAACATAGTTTTTTAGTTCCTTACAGGATGACAAAAAAACTATGTTTCCTATGTGACTATGTGTTCCAAAAAAAATTAAACATGTTCATACACCTCCCATCCCATATAATTCTCAAACGCTTCCTTCAAAATACTCGCAGTTTTTGACGCATTCATCACAACATGATGTTCAAAACCGTTTCTACACACGTATTGCATCAGTTTTTGCAAATCTGGAATTTTTGCAACCGCTCTGTTGCCAAATGTACTGAGGGGGTCATCGGTCAAGTCGCCTTCACCGAAATAGGCTTTGATGACACCTTTTGTATCGTCTGTACTCAATCGTCCGTAGGTCAAAGGCATAGCAGGCGTTCTGCCGTCGAGTGCGCCATAAGTATTTTCAACGCCTACGGTTGTGCCGAGAATCGGTGCAGTGCTGATGGTAATATCAGGCAAAAATGACTTCGCCCAATTGCCACAATGGAACAAAACACACTTATTTATATCGTCTGCATAATTGTTATTCCAATCCACCAAAGCACTTGGCGAACCTGAGGCGAGTTGCATCGCATACATCGTGAGCGTTCCAGTTACATCTACTTCACACGCACTTGGCAACATATTTTCGCTCATCATACTCATGCTCGTACACACGTTACAACCATAGTTTTGCTGCAAAGAAGTCCAGCATTGAATCGCTGTGGCATCGAGTACATTTTCTGCCATGAAGTCTTTCAAAACCACGTCGAGTTTGGCAATTTGTATCAAGGCTTCGCTCGGTGTTTTACCCGTTGCCGCATAGTTTGTAATCGCTTCCAAACGGGCTTTTACAGATGCGTCTGCACCAGTCAATTTATTGGCTTTGCCCAAAATTTCAGACAAATCGCAGGTCACGACTGAAATGCCATTGCGTTGCAATATTTTTTCAGAATAACGAACCGTATTAAAGGCACTTGGTCTTGCACCCACTGCTCCAATACGCACGTTTCTCAAACCTTTTACGACACGACAAACAGCGACAAAATCTTTCAAATCTTGTTGAAAAATAGGGTCAAAAGGCGTTGCAACGTGCTGCGTTGTTATCGTATATTTGATGCCATTTTGATATAAATTATTGCAAACCGATATTTTACCACACCATGAATCACGACGACGTGCCACGTCCATTTTATCCAAATCATCGGGGTAGGCTTGTACCAAAACAGGGACATTCAAATTGGCTAATTTCAGGGTATCTGCTACGCCTTTTTCATCGCCAAAATTGGGTAAAACGACCAAAACGCCTACAATTTCGTCGGCATGTTTTTTAAATAAATTGGCACATTTTTGAGCATCTCCGAAAGTTTCAACACCGCCTAATTTGGTTTCTGAACTGTCCAATAAAATCGGCTTGATGTTCAGTTGCTTGAATAATTCAATGATTTCAAGCCGTGCAAATTCGACCAAACTATCTGGAAAAAATCGCGGTTGCCAATAATGACACCGAGTGTGAGTTGTTGAGACATATCGTAAATTCTTATTTTTTAATCCGCTATTATCAATTCAATTTCATTATCCTTAAATACTTGTTTGTGTTTTTCCTCGATGCCTTTATCCATGATAATATAGTCAATCAAAGACAATGCGCCCAAACTCGCCAAAGCACTTTTCCCAACTTTTGTAGAATCTGCAACTAAATACACGACTTCGGCAGCATCAATCATTGCTTTTTTTACCACAATATCGCTGATACTTGGGTAGGTCAAACCCGATTTTAAGGAAATCCCTGCCGTTGCGAGAAACAGTTTTTGCACATTCAATCCTTTGAAAAAATCTGCGGCTTTCTGTCCTGTTAGCGATAAAGTAGGTGGTTTAAATTCACCGCCTGTCATAATCACATCTATCCCAGGCTCTGAACCTAAAAGCAAAGCGATGTTTAAGGCATTTGTAATAACGGTTAGGTTTTTCAAGCCTTTCAATTTCTTAGCAATTTCTGTCGTTGTCGAGCCTGAATCAAGGATAATGGTATCGCCACTTTCGATATATTCAAGGCATTTCTCGGCAATCCTTTCCTTTTTGTCCATATTTTCTTGATGAACTAACGTGATGTTACGGACTTGGTCTTCTACATTTTTCAGAAAAGCACCGCCATGTTCTTTTACAATCAAGCCTTCCGCCTCAATTTTTTCTAAATCTTGGCGAATGGTGACTTCTGTTACTTTTAAAATGCGGGCTAACTCAACAACTTTTGCCGAGCCATCTTCTTTAATCATTTCGAATATCTTCTCTCGTCTTTGATTTGGTAGCATTTTTATTATTTTTATTTTTCGAAAAATCATGAAACAAAAATTAATCTTTCGACAAAGATAAAAATACTTTGTTGACACATTTCCAATACCTTCTATCTTCTTTGTTTTGCTACGCTCCTTGCTTAATTTTTTCCCATGATGCAAATATAGAAACAAATAAAAATGAAAATAAAAGAAAATAAAAGAAAGATATTAAATAAAAATAAAAAAACTTCTAATGCTATTTTATACTGCGATTTTGATAAAAATCACTTCATATACTGAGGGGGTATTCCAGTTATTTCTTAGGCCACTCACTTTTCAAAAGATAGTGAAAAGTGCTGTTGAGGCTATTGGGTTTCGCTTTTTGTACTTCTAATTTGTCATTTTGCAACAAACGAATCATTTCTGCACCTGCGTAGAGAACGGGGCCATAGCCATGCTTGGCATAAATGCTTGGTGTTGTTGGCAAAAAACCTTTTGTCGCCTGTCATTTTATCAATGTATTCAAAAGCGGAGAGGACAACGCCATGTGTATAACTCCATTCGGTTGAAAAACCACTCCCCTACCCGTTTTCAACTATGGAAGTATCAACAAACTCATCCAATCAGCTATGTGAGCGTTTCAAATGATTTACGAAATTTTAAAAACTGCGTAAATTTAATATTTTACCGTTTTTTCATTTTACCACGCAATAAAATAATAAAACAATAAAAGGCTTAAATAATTAAACTACAAAACGGTAAAACGGTTAATTTTGCCACAAAAGAACTAAAACCTAAGATTATGGCTAAAATTATCATGTTTGGCAATCAAAAAGGCGGCGTGGGCAAAAGTCTCTGCGCCACAATGACCGCCGCCGCTTTGGGTCAGGCCCCATTCAATTTCAAAGTTGCCCTTGTGGACTTGGACGAACAAAAAACAATTGCCTCACTTCGGCAAGTGGACAAAGACAGTTATCCACCCGATTTGGCTGAACCTTTTGCTGTTTTTGATTTCTCTCTACCCGATTTGGAAAGTCGCATCGGCGCATTGGACAAAGATTACGAAATCATCATTTTAGACGCGGCAGGTAAATTAGATGCCCGTGCCGATGTTTTGCAACAAGAGATTTCTCGTGCTTTGATGTTTTCTGACCACCTTTTTATCCCCTTTGTGGCTGGTTTTGGCAATTTAGCGGCAACTTTCAGCTATTTGCGCTTTGTTCACACAGTTCAAAAAGCACGGCAACTCTCCCAACGCTCTTTGAGCTTTTGCGGTTTTATCAACCAATTCCGCACCCGCAGCCGTGTCAATGATTTCCTTTTGCAAGACATCGCAACCATTCAGCAAACGCAACACTTGCCGATGATGCAACATTCACTGCGCGATTATGCGGCTTATAAAGAAGCAGATACCTTCAACAGTTTTTATGACCCCCTCAGTAATGACAGTGCCAAAGTGAATTTTAGTGAATGGCTCAACGAATTTGTTGAAATAATTAAAAATTAAAACGCCATGATAAAAAAAGAAAGAAAAATCAGTATTCCAAATTTCGATAAATCGCAATTCGTGCAACCCATAGGCGATTTACCGACTTCTCGGGAAATCACCCAAACGGTTGCTGCCGTTACAGGAAAAACTGAAGATGCTCCTGCACCCGTTGAGGATGCGCCACGCCCAAAAGGTCGCCCACTCAAAGAAGCGAGCAAAGACCGTTTGCCATTTAACACAATGTTGAATATCAACCTCTCGAATACACTCAAAATTTTAGCCATCAAACGGCGGGTATCAACGGCTGATCTCATCGAAATAGCCGTCACACGCTATCTTGAAGAAGAAGGGGAGAGTATTTAACATTTTAGCGTTTTATCATTTAATCGTTTTATTGCGCAATAAAATAACTAAATGGTAAAATTAATATACGGTAAAACAATAAAATAATAAAACGGTAAATGACTTGTCGGAAGGTAAGTTGCACGGGAATAGGCAAAACACTTTTGGTTTTGATTTCTCAAACCGCCAAAAAGGCTATTATTTTCAAAATTGAACGGCATGAATTCTTTTAACCTAACATTTATCGAATATGTGAAAACAAAGGCTTAAAATTAAAAAATAAAGAAAGTCTCTTTTGAGGAAAATAATCGCCGTTTTCAAATTATCATCGTTTTACCGTTTCGTCGTTTTATTATTTAATCATTTTATTGCGCTGTAAAATGGTTAAACCATTAAATGATAAAATAATAAAAACCCTGATAATCGTACTTTGGGAAATAAAACAACCTTGATACTGAGGGGTCTAAGAGACGCTATAAGACAAAAAGGGTAGTGGAACAAAGACTAATTTTTTGTCAATCTGAGGGAGAACAGAGATTTACGAAATCTTAAAGATTTCGTAAATCTGAAATCTGAATACGAGCGCGTCATTTGTAACGAAGTAAAACATGAGTCATCCCAAAATCCATAATAATACTCCTTTAATGACCTTAAATCTCTTATATTCCTTAAACGTTAAAAAAATGCTGCCCAAATTTACTCCCTTTTTCATTTTCATTTTCATTTTACCCATATAAAAAGTAAACACTACTTGTTTTTGTGAATATACGCTTCAAATTGTGCATTCGTCATAGTCTTGGCAATGATGCGGTTTTCAAAAGCCACTGGATTTTTAGTTTGCAGTTGTTTTTTGTGTTTCACCAATTTTTCCAAAATATCTGCCCACACATCGCCACTTTCAAACACCTTATTTTTTGTCCACCAGGTCACAAACGTACTGGCTTTCAATGCTTTAGTCGCTTTTTGAGTGGCTGTTTTGTCAAAATACTGAATGGCTCTCTCAATAAAAAAGTCTTCATAACCCTCAAATTCGCTGCCTTTTATCTTGGGCAATATCTGTTTGAAGGCAATACCGCCAAAAACACCGTATTCAATCAATATTGTATAGGCTTGTCGCTTGGCACGGGTCAATGTGTCGAGTTCTTCGGCACTTGGCACGTATTCTTTAATAGGTGTTTTAGGTTTTGACTCACTTTTAGGCTTCGCTATTTCTTTTGGAATAGAAGCCGTTTTCTGTTCAGAAATACTAAACACGACCCCCGTAATTTTACGTGCTGTCTTCAAATAATCGTATTTGACGACCATTGGTGGGCAATTTTCATTGATTTCTTCTACAATTTTGTCCAAAACATAAATCCGAAAGTCTTTGAAATTGTCGCTTTGGTATTTGTCTGTAATGCCCAATATCGCTTTTAGTTCGTCGAGTGTATATTTCATGGACAAGACGTTGACAATGCCTTTCATCCTGTTTTTTTCACTCTTAAAAATAGAATACATGCGTATCGCATGGGCATTTTTCATTGGAACGACCTCATAAACCCCAATATTGACGTAATGATGCAATTGCAATAAAAAAGGCTTCATATCAGGCGAAAACGAGAAGCGAATGGCTGTTTGTCCATTGTCGTCAACCACAGGGCGGATGGACGAAAAGAAGTTAATACGTCCTTTTAGCGGTCTGCCGTCTATCAAAACATCGGTTGGGAACGAAATATTCTTAGAAATCATGCTCGCACACAACCTATCAATCTCTTCGTACAAGCTGCCCCATTTTTTAGACGATTCTTTCAATGTTTCTTCAATCAAGCGAAGCGGAACGGTGATGATATTAAAATCTTTTTCGTTCTTTGGGTCAAGGTGAGAAATAAGGTAATACAACACCTTTTGCTCTTTGGCAGTCATTCTGTATTGAGCATTGACAATGAACGTATTGTCAATTTTCGCAACCTTCTCTGTGATTTGTGTATTCATAAAAGCGGCATATTAAAACAGGAAATGCAAATGTAACAGAAAAATAAAAAGGAGTAGATTTTTCACACTCCTTTTTTCAACCCAAATTCACTCCCTTTTAGGCTTCCCAAATCTACTCCCTTTTTCGCCCAAATCCACTCCCTTGACCAACCCAAGTCTACTCCCTTTTTCGCCCAAATCTACTCCTCTTTTCGCCCAAATCTACTCCCTTTTTAAAATCACAATTGATTGATAATCATGTATTTATAATGGTTACAAAACTTAAAATATAAACTTAAATATAAAACTACTTAAAAAGAGAATAGGTATTAAGTCTTTTTAAAAGTTTTTGAAATTATTACTTTTTTGTTTTTACCCACCCCCTTTTCCGGCGCGCCCCTCCCTTAATTTTAATCCTTTACTCCATCGGATTTTCGAGTGAAGAACGGATTGAAGGACTTTTAACTTGCTTAGGTATTTGCAGATGACTTAAGTTTGAAAGGGTAGGGTAGAGGCTAATAAAAAAAGCCATGAATAAGGTAAAGAGATTTCGATACAATGCGAAAGGTAATGCGGAAAAAAAGGCGTGTGAAATTTAAATTTATTAAGAAAAGTGTATTGGAACACATTTTTTCCTTTGAAAAAGTGTGATGATTTACATTTATTCCTTTGAAAAAATGTATTTTTACCCTTAAACTATAAGAATAAAAATGAAAAGAACACTTTACAGCGCATTAATTAATTGGAAAAATGCACCCAATCGGAAGCCGTTAATCGTACAAGGAGCGAGACAAGTAGGTAAAACCTGGCTCATGAAGGAATTTGGCAAAAATGAATTTGACACAGTGGTTTATCTTAATTTTGAGAGTAGTGAACGCCTAAAATCAATATTTGAACCAGATTTTGATATAAAACGCATCATTTCTATCATAGAAATTGAGGTCAATCACAAAATAGAAAGTGACAAAACTTTACTCATTTTTGATGAAATTCAAGAAGCGGAAAAAGGACTAACCGCCCTCAAATACTTTTGTGAACAAGCACCTGAATACTATATTATTGCAGCTTGTTCATTGTTGGGTGTTTCATTACAGAAGAATACGTCTTTTCCCGTGGGTAAGGTTGATTTTTTACGCATGTACCCGCTGAGTTTTTTTGAATTTTTAGAAAGCATAGAACAGAATCTTCTAAAAGAGCATTTAGAGGCTAAAAATTGGCAAATAATTGATACTTTTCATGAAAAATTGATTGAATTATTGCGGCTTTACTATTTCATAGGCGGTATGCCCGAAGCAGTTGGCAACTATATTCAGTATGAGAATTTAAACACTGTTCGAGATATTCAAGAAAAGATTTTGTTGGGTTATGAAAATGATTTTGCAAAATATGCACCCGTCGAAATTGTACCCAAGATTAGATTGGTTTGGCATTCTTTGATAAGCCAATTAGCAAAGGACAACCGAAAATTTATTTATGGTCAAGTTAGAAAAGGGTCACGCGCCAAAGATTTTGAAACAGCTATTAATTGGCTAACAGATGCTGGTTTGGTGCTTAAAGTCAATCATGTAGAAAAACCAA
The DNA here is from genome assembly GCA_031367705.1 of Saprospiraceae bacterium. Lineage (GTDB taxonomy): Bacteria > Bacteroidota > Bacteroidia > Chitinophagales > Saprospiraceae > JAAFJT01. The sequence continues at coordinate 16,622 of JANLQI010000218.1, forward strand.
GTATGCCCCTTAATGCTTATGTCAACATAGATGCGTTTAAGCTGTTTTTTTTAGATGTGGGCTTGTTAAATGCCGTAGCTAAACTGGATGCCAAAATTCTATTAGAAAAAAATAATATTTTAACAGAATTTAAAGGGGCTTTGACAGAGCAATTTGTGGCGCAACAACTAACAATTAAGCATGATATTTACTATTGGGTAGCATCAAAAGCGACAGCAGAAGTAGATTTTTTAATTCAGTTTGAAAATGACATTATTCCGATTGAAGTGAAAGCAGAAGAAAATCTGAAATCTAAAAGTTTGAAGGTTTTTGTAGAAAAATACAAGTCAAATACAGCTATTCGGACATCTATCAGCCGTTTTAGAGAACAAGAATGGTTGGTCAATGTGCCTTTATATGGCATTTATTCATTTTTCGTTTAAACAAATTTAGGGCAATCCGACACCCCCTCAGTATAAAATGGGTTTCTGGTTTGAATTGGGCATCACTCGTTTTATCGTATTGCGCAAAGGAGAAAGCGGCTTGATTTTTTTGTTTCTATTTACTTTGTTTTGTCCTCTTCGGGTAGTGCTTTAGGACTTTCCCCACCTTTCAGGTCAAGGAAATTTTGAGATGAAACAACTTTATCACCCGTCGCTTCTTCAAAATTTTGTCTGGCTCTCATGCCTACTTGACCGCCTCTTACAGCGGCATCGTGGCTTTCATTAAAACCTTGTGCTTCGTTTTTTATCGTTATGGCTTTTGTGGCTTCTTCGCTTAATGCCGTTAAAATTAACTCAACAGAGGTCATGTGGTCGCGGAGGTTTTCCTTATCTAAACCTTTGAATTTACTGTGTTCACTGGGTGTTAAACCAAATGTCCCTTTTGCAATTGTTGCCGTTAAGATGCTGTATTCGTGGCCCTCTTTAACGCCTCTGTTTTTCCATTCGGTCGTCAATTCTTTTCGCGTATCCATTGATTGCACACGTCGCCCTATCCATTCATCGGAATAACCTTTCGCTTTGTAAATTTCAGCTTGTCGCTTTGAAAGCAGTTCAGGATTTTCTGTTTCGTCAATCGCTTGTTTGCCTAATGCGGCAAGCCACAATTTAAAAGGTTCGGCTTTGGGCGATGGTACAGACTGGATAATTCTAAACAGCCCCTCAGTATCCGCACAGTCAGAGGGCCGTTTTCGACCATCTTGACCGACTAATTTCAACTTTTGCCAAAACGGCAAAAGTTGACTATCCGATAAAATGGACTTTTTCACTTTGTTCCAATAGGACGCAGGTTGTGCCGTATCGGTCAATACCTCAATGACATCTACAGCAGAAAAGAACCATTGCTCTTCGTGCCATACTTTTCTAATCTCTTTGCCCTCGAAGGGTATTAATTCGTCTTGCATCTGTTGAACTTAATTAAAAATGCAAATTTAAGAAAGAAGTAGGTAATGCCTTGCCTTTTATACTGAGGGGGCCCATTTTTCCACCATTTTACCCGTTTTCACCTTGATTGATTCGTTCTTTTCAAAACGTCATCAAATACCGCGATAAATCATCATCCACGGTTAAATCCAATCGTTTTTTCAAGCGATAACGGCTTTTTTCAACGCCATTAATGGAAATATTGAGTAGCGTTGCCATTTCTCGATTGCTCATGTTGAGGCGTGTTAAGGCGCACATACGGAGGTCGTTTTGGGTCAAATTAGGATGTTTTGTTTGCAATTCCGTTATAAAATTGCGGTTTACTTGGTCGAAATAGAGTAGGAACTGATCCCATGTTTCTTTGTTTTCAATCTCTGTTTCAAGTGTGCGTTTCAAGCTGCGCAATGATTTCAAACGCTCGGGTTCGGTTGCCATTTTGATGTCTTCGAGGTTGTCTTTTATGCCTAATAACAACTCATTTTTATGCGCCATTTGAACAGCCGTTGACATCAATTCATTGTTTTTTGTTTCAATTTCGGTTTCTAATTTTTCGTTTTGAAGCGTCAAAACAGCTTGTTCTGATTCTAAAACCCGTTGGTGCAAAATGGTTTCACGTCGTTCTATATAAATCCGAAAAGCTAAAATCCCCAGTCCTGCCACGAGTAAAAACAGCAATAAACGAAACCAAACAGTCTTCCAAAAGGGTGGTGTAATCGTGATTTTTACGGTTGCCTCATTGTCTGACCACTCGCCGCTGCTGTTAGTGCCGCGTACTCGAAAGGTGTAAGTGCCAGCGTCGAGATTGGTATAAGTCACCAAACGTTGTTCAGCGGTGCTGTAACGCCAGTCTTTGTCAAAACCTTCCATTTTGAAGGCGTATTTATTGCGCGAAGATTCCGTAAAATCTAAGGCAGAAAAAGCGATAGAAAAGGCATTATCGAGATATGATAGTTTGATGTTACGCACTTGGCTGATGTCGCCTTCAAAAACTTTACGTCCATCGGGTAGTGTACCTGATGCCACAGACACATCAAATACCTTGAAATCGGTCAAAACAATAGGTGGTTTGACGTTATTCGGGGCAATAACTTCAGGTCTGATGACATTTAAGCCGTTGATACCGCCAAACAACATTTCGCCATCGAGCGTCCGCAAAACAGCCGATTGATTGAACTGGTTGCTCATCCCATCAAGCGTTTTGTTGAATTTGAAATTATGAAAACGCTCATTATCGGTATCAAATCTCGAAATCCCTTCAAATGTACTGAGCCACAACAGCCCATCGCGATCTTCTGAAATACCCATAATGGCATTTGAAATCAAGCCGTTTTGCACTGTAAAATGCTTGAAATTGCCTTCGCCCAACCATAAATTCAACCCACCACCTTCTGTTGCAATCCACAACCGTCCACGACTGTCTTCAAAAACAGCGCGGATATAATCGCTGCTGATACTGTGGGGGTCGTTTGTTTGATGGGTGAAATGTGTAAAATTATTTTTATCGCGGTTGTAAAGGTTTAAGCCACTGTGTTCCGTACCAATCCAAATATTGTCTTTTTTATCGGCATATACCACCATAATACCGTTGTGACTGAGGCTTGTCGGGTCGTTTTCACGGCTCAAAAATTGTTGGAAATGCCCTGTTTCAGGGTCAAAAAGATTGACACCATTGCCAACAGTTGCTACCCACAGCTTACCCGATTGTTCTGCCGTAATAGACCAGACGCTGTTGTTGCTGATACTGAGGGGGTCGTTGGGGTTGCTCATATAGTGTCGAAACGAGCCATTTTGTCGGTCATAATAAGCCAAACCGCCATTGAAATAGCCCAGCCAAAGTCGTTTTTTCTTATCTTCAAAAACGGTTTTGACTACACTGGTGGGGATTTTATTAGGATTCGATACTACAGAAAAGCGGTTGTTTTTCTTATCAAACACATTCAACCCGCCCCCGTCAGTACCGAGCCATATATTGCCGTCTGCGGTTTGGCAAAGCCCTAAAATGGAACGATTACTGAGTTCATTCGACCGATTACCTGTATGCGTAAAATAACCAAATCGAATTTGATGCGCTTTGTGGACATTCACGCCGCCGTTGAATGTTGCCAACCATATATTATTATCGCGGTCAATACATACATCGTACAAAGCATTTGTATTCAGACTCCCACTGACCGCATTATTGCTTTTATACGCCGAGAAAGTACTTTTTTCAGGATTAAAAACATTCAAACCACCCCCGTCAGTAGCGATGAGTAAATGATTGTTTTTGGTCATTGCCAAACTCAATACAGCATTAGCCGTTAAGCCTTGACCTTCATTTGTTTGTATATCAAAATGCCTAAAATGATTGGTTGTCAAGCTCATTTGATACAGTCCAGTGCCGTCAGAGCCTATCCACAAATTGTCTTTTTCATCTAATAACAGCGTTTTTTGATAGCCATTTAAGTTAGGCACATCGGCGTATAATTGCTTGAAAGTGTTTGAAGATTTATCGAAATAGTTGATGCCTTCGCCCGTCGTGGCAACCCACATGCGCCCACTTTTGTCTTGTGCAAAGGCAAAGACCGCATTGTTTGACAACTGGCTGCTTTCATGGTTAAAGTGTTGTGTTGTGTGGGTTTTTGGGTCATACACGATGATGCCATCGTCTAAAGTGCCAATCCACATTTTGCCTTCTTGGTCTTCATAAATGGTCTGAATCCGCTTACCAATAAGGGTTTCAAAGGTTGTTGTATCTGTCAAATATCGAAAAGTTCCCGTCAAGGCATCGCGCATCGCCAAATCACCTGAGTGTGTGCCTATCCATAAATTTCCTTTTTTATCTTCCAACAAAGCATGAACAGACTTGCCGAAAAAACCCGACGAACCCGCCTGTGTTTGTCCCCAAAGCCGACATTCATAACCGTCATATCGAATCAAGCCGCGCTGTGTGCCCATCCATATAAAACCTTTTTTGTCTTGGATAATACGGTAAACGGTGTTGTGTGGCAAGCCATTATTGATGGTAATGGATTCAAAAAAATAGGGCATCTGTGCAGCGACAGTGTCGTACAAAAAGAAGGTAAAGAGGAGGAATATATATTTTAGAGATTGCATATAGTGTAGGACAAAAGTTTGTTTTTTATCTCTTTCTAATTTGAACGCTCAAATATAGAAATATTCAACCAAACCCTATTTTTCATAGCAAAATACTGAGGGGGTGGTGATTATATCCAATATTCCTTGAAAAGTGTAGGTTGACAATATTGTTCTTTTCAAGGCACTAAAAAAACATAAAAATGCATCTTTTTGCTCCAAAATTATCGTCATTTGCTCTTTTTAGGTGTGTAAAGACACAGAATTTATGCCTGTCCAGTGTTTGTCCAATACTATAATACATAAGAAATAGATTAAATTGTAGAATTTTGTGTTGTCACAAAGGAATTAGACATTTTTAAGTGATACACAAATTTCTTAATTTTAATAACCAATAAGTATGATGAAAAAATTTACTTCTACTCTTTTTACTTTACTGCTTTTGGCAGTTACACAACTTTCAGCCCAAACCGTTTTTACAGACGCTTATGCCTCAGGCGTTTCGTTTGTTGAGTTTGGTGGTTCAACCAATGCTTTGACCGTTGACAATACAACATTTCAATCAGGCACAGCTTCTTTAAAAATCGTTGTACCAGCCGCGGGTTATACGGGCGGTTCATTCGTCGCAGCCACAGCGCAAAACCTAAGCATCTACAACGCTGTCTCTTTTTGGATTAAAGGCAGTGCCGCAAAAACCTTAAATGTTGCGGGTCTCGGCAATGCGTCCACGGGAACAACGCCTGTTTATTCAGCAGAATTAGCAGCTATTCCCGTCACTACAACGTGGACTAAAATCATTATTCCGATTCCAGATGCCTCGAAAATGACGGCTGAAAAAGGGCTTTTCCACTTTGCTGAAGGCTCGGAAGAAGGAGCTTACACGATTTGGTTGGACAATATCCAATACGAAACGCTCGCAGCAGGTGTCATTGGCACACCAACGGCAGC
>JANLQI010000240.1:0-15470 GCA_031367705.1 Saprospiraceae bacterium
GATAAAACCCATCATGGAACTCAGATATTCATTCTTCAAGGGGATGTTATACTGAGGGGATGCTTTGTAATTTTGTCATGAAAAAAACGGAAAATTCCCAAAAACCAAATGGATTAAATGTAAAGACCAAACATTATGAAAACAATTCAGATTGAAACAAACCCCATTTTTTTAAATTCAAAAGACTCTATTTACAAATATTTATTTTCTTAACAATTTTAAAAACATTTCATTATGAAAACAAGAAACCTTTTGGCTACTCTAATCATAGCCACTTTTTTTTTCACGAGCTGTCAAAAAGACATTGTACAGTCACCCAGTCAGCCTGCTGAACAGGCACAATATTATAAGCCGTCAGCCAGTTATTTAGCCCAGTTTGATAGGTTGGCACCACCCACCGACATCAGCCCAAGGTCGAGTTGCCAATGGAATGAAATCCCTGCTGGCTCTACCAATGCTTTGGCACAAGCCATCAGTGATGCTTGTTCAGGTGGCGTTATTTACCTCAAATCGGGTGTTCACACGGAAACACAGCCTGTTACAATCAATAAATCTGTGATTCTGTTGGGCGAAGCAGGGTCAGTGTTGAAAGTCCAATCGGTTTTAAGGACACCAGATGTGACCACTGGCAAATACACTTTAAGTCCTGCCTTACACGTACTCAACGCGCCCAATACCGCTTTTGTGGATTTAGATATTCAAACCATAACAGGCGACGGTGCAACGGGTATCTTATTCGAAAATTCATCTCAAAGTGCCGTGATGCGGACTAAAATGACCAACTTTCAATTTGGTATTTTCCTCGAAAAATCGGATAGGATGACTATTATGAATAACACCATCAAGGCTTCAGGTGCATGGAAAACCACTCCTGGTTTGCAAACATCGGGTTTGGTTTTGTCGAGTAGCCAAAGTTCTTATATCGCAGGTAATGACTTATACAATGCGCTGTGGGGGGCTTTTCTTAGCGATAAGTGGGGAACGGCTGAGAATAACACAACACATGACAATCGTATTGGTATTCAATGGTGTGGTTTGAGACCTGATTACCTATTGCCAAGTGGTCAGATTTCAGGTGCCGATGCTTCTGCAACAGGTTGGAAAGGCAATAATAACGTTGCCTCAACAAATATTTATGCAGGCTATGTGATTATTGCAGGTTCACATTGGAACGTACTTAACAATAATTCAGGCACTGGAAATGGTTCGTATGACATGGATTTGGTGGGTGACACGAATCGTTCTGGTTTTTTTGCTGCCGCAGTTTATGATAATATCGTCAACGCTCCGTCAGGACAACGTATTAAAGATTGTGGTAAAGGGAATAAAGTGACAGGTGGCACAATGATTAATATTGTTACAGACCCTTGTAAGTAATAAATTGAGGTTAGGAAAGTGGATATTAGGTTGACGTTAAAGCAATATGAATAACAGTCGCTTTTGCAATGCTTCAATGTATTATTAGTTAAAACACAACGCCACTTTTTACTCGTTTGAGTGAAAAGTGGCGTTCTATTATATCCGTTTTTGTCGTTAAAATTTATGACTATGCTTTTTCCGCATTCAAAATCTCATAAATATCGCGGTTGATTTTTTGAATCAAATTATTAGCGACAACAGTAGAGGTACTTTCAGCATAAATACGAATAATGGGTTCTGTATTCGATTTCCGCATATGAATCCAATTGCCGTCGTTAAATTCGAGTTTCAAACCATCCGTTCTATCGCAGGAGCAACTTTTCATAAGGTTGTACTTCTCCTCGAGATTGTTTAGGATGTCATCTACATTGACCTCACTTGGTAAGTCCAGTTTTTTCTTTGCAATTTCGTATTCAGGAAACTTCTTTTTCAAAAAAGAAATAGGTTTATCGAATTTTGCTAAGGAAGTCAGCATCAATGCCACACCGACGAGAGCATCGCGTCCATAATGCAATTCGGGATAAATGACACCGCCATTGCCTTCGCCACCGATAATAGCGTTGGTTTCCTTCATTTTTGTAACTACATTGACTTCACCGACAGCCGCAGCAGCGTATTGACCACCATGCTTTTCCGTCACATCACGCAAAGCCTTTGTTGAACTTAGGTTGGAAACTGTATTGCCACCCCCCTCAGTATTTTGCAAAATATAATCGGCAATAGCGACTAAAGTATATTCCTCTCCAAACATTTCACCGTCTTCACGCACAAAAGCCAAACGGTCAACATCGGGGTCAACCGAAATGCCAAGATGTGCTTTTTTATTGCCAACCTCTTTAGCAAGGTCATTCAGATGTTCAGGTAACGGTTCAGGATTATGGGCAAAATTGCCAGTCATCTCGCCATTGATTACAAAGACCGTGCAACCCATTTGCTCAAGAAGCGGTACTATTGAGATCGCACCAGTTGAGTTAACAGGATCAACGACAACGCGAAAGTTTTTCGACGCAACTAATTCTTTATCAACCAGTTTGAGTGCAAAAATTTTGTCAATATGTTTCTGAATATAGGTATCGTCGGTTTGATAAGTGCCGATGTTTTCAACATCTGCGTAGGTAATACCGCCTTTTTCGATGAGGGACAAAACGTCTTGACCATCAGCTGCAGAAATAAATTCGCCTTGATTATTGAGCAATTTCAGCGCATTCCATTCTCTTGGATTGTGACTTGCCGTCAAAATAATACCCGCATCTGCTTTTTCTTCTGTAACGGCTACCTCCACAGTTGGTGTCGTTGAGAGACCTAAATCAACCACATCAATGCCTAAAGCCATGAGTGTATTTACGACCAAACCATTGACCATCGCACCAGATATACGTGCGTCACGACCAATGACAACTTTTGCGCGCTTTGCGCCCTTGCGATTTAAAACCCAAGTACCAAAAGCGGCGGTTGACTCAACGATGTCTTGTGGCGTTAAATTTGTACCGTAGCTGCCTCCAATCGTTCCTCTGATTCCTGAAATAGATTTAATAAGTGCCAAAATGTTTATATTAAGTGGTTCAACGTTTAAAGTTAATGTATAAAAGCCTTTGAAAATCAATGATTTATCAAAGAATTAAGATGAACCTTTGTGGGTGAATTTTAAGGTTACTTCAATATTACAGCGCAAAATTAGCAAAATCAATGGCTTTAAAAAGTTAAAATTTGCTGTTAACAAAATAAATTTAACAAAAAAACGAAGTGCAAAATTTAAAATCGTTTTTCCAAGAATTCAGCCATTATTTGTTGGGTATTCAACGCTGCGGCACGTGTTTTCTCTGCGAAATCCAAACCGTTACTCGCATAAATAATTTCACGACTCGAATTGATGAGCAAACCGCATTGGTCGTTCATACCATATTCCGATACTTTTTTCAAGTCACCACCTTGTGCGCCAATGCCTGGTACAAGGAAAAAGTTATGCGGTACAAGCCTACGAATTTCTAAAAACCGCTCTGGATGTGTTGCACCAATGACAAACATCAAGTTGTCAGGTGTTCCCCAAGTCTGCCCTGTTTTCAAGACACTTTTAAACAAATCATGGTTAAATTGGAAATCCATTGACCCAACATTTGAAGTCAAAGCCAACAGAATTACCCATTTGCCGTCAAAATCTAAAAATGGCTTAACAGAGTCCTCGCCCATATAAGGTGCAACGGTAACAGAATCGAAATTCATGTTTTCAAAAAAGGCTTTGGCGTACATACGAGAAGTATTGCCAATGTCGCCCCGCTTGGCATCTGCAATCGTAAAGTGTTGATTACCAATATATTTGACGGTTTTTTCCAAAGCTGCCCAGCCTTTCAATCCTTGCGCTTCATAAAAAGCCAAATTGGGTTTGTATGCAACACAGAGGTCACGGGTCGCATCAATAATCGCTTTATTGAAGGCGAAAATTGGGTCTTCTTCAGCTAATAAATGCTTCGGAATTTTATCCAAATCGGTATCAAGACCGATGCAGAGATAGGATTTTTTTGCTAAAATCTGTTGAAATAAGTCGTTTTGAGTCATAATTGGTGTGTTATACTGAGGGGGTGATTATTTCAATCGTTTTATCTCTATTTCTAAATTTTTGATAAATGTATCAAAACTCAATTCATGGTTTTTATGGTTTTGCCGTACATTTTCAATTTTCATTTTTTTGAAAATCGGAACAAGTTTACTTTTTACGTACCCAAACTTGGCAATCACTTTGTCGGGCATAGGTTCAAACATTGGATTATCATTATATTTTTTACCATAAGCATTTTTCAAATCCGCTAAAATAAGGGCTTCAATTTTTTGAACCGCCAAATACAAAAGAGTAGGACAATTAGCTGAATGTTTTAACGAATTATACCATTCTTTTCTCGTTTCAATTTTTTCAATGACAGATAAAAAGGCATCAAGGTCTCTGACAAAAAGTAGCAAATTGGGATTGTGACCATAACAGGCTTCTTCAATTAAGCCTCTAATTCTACCCTTATCATTATTATCCCACATCGAGCCTTTGATTCTTCCTAAAAAAGGTATGAATTGAACCGATATTTTTTCATGTGCATCATCTTTGAAAGTATGTTGATCGAGCAAGAATCGTAAGGCTTCAGTATCGTTTTCACCATTTTCTGAAATAATAGCCACTTTTATAGGTTTATTCATAGCTCTACCTCCTCCTCTTTTTTCTCAATGACATCTAAATTTACCCAATAGTCACCGATAAAAAGCCCTTTTTCTTTGGTGCCTTTCTCTATACGTTGTTGCGTTTGTTCATCAAGTTTGTACATCTCTGTCCCCATCTTAGGAGAATATTTGGATACAATTATGCTGTCTAACTCATTGTAATTCAAACGATTCAAGACCTCTGGCGAATGAGTCGTAATGACGATTTGCTTTTCATTGGACTGCTCTTTCAAAAAATCCATCAGCTTGATAAATTGATGGGGGTGAATACCCAATTCGGGTTCTTCAATAAGCACTAACTCATTATAGCTTGCTACTTCACAAATGATATAAAACAGCCGTTTAGTACCATCTGATAAATCATCCCAAAACCACCATTGCCCTTGAATTTTAAATTTTAGCGCATTTATGATATTCGATATTTTTTCTTCATTACCTTGTTTTTTAGAAACAATAACCGTTTTATCTAAGGTTATTTCTGAAATTGGCGAGTAGAAAGATAAATAATCAAAAACTTCATTAATAAATTGTTCATTTCCTATTGATATATCATTTTGATTCCACAAATAGATAACCAATCTTATAAGACCATCTAATTTAGCGTTTTGGCTATGCTCGATGTCCTCAAAGGCTGATTTAACAATAGATTCAGGTTGATATGAACCATGTTCTGGGTGTGATTCATCATATTCAAGCGCCTGATGAATCAATTCAATGCTACTTTTAGGGCTGATAAAATTAAGTGGATTACTAAAAGTTATCTTTTTTGCACCTAAGATTTGATGTTGGTTTGAATTACCAGATTTTTCAGTAGAAAAATCCTTTTTTGAACCATTGTAAATATATTTTAAAGTAGAATCGAATATAGAATCTGTTGATTCTATGTTTTCAATGACATTAAATAAATATTTACCATTTTTAATATCAGAATGACCATGTCCTTTAATAGTTATTTTTTGGTCAATTGAAATAAAAGTAGGGAAATTGTACTCACTATCATTTCTGATTTTTGTTTTCTCTATATTGTTCTGTATAAATTCAACACTAAACTCTTTCTGATAAAGCTGATTTTCATAACCAAACCTATTCAAATAAGTCATAAAATCAACAAAATTCGTCTTCCCACTCCCATTCGGTCCAATAATAATATTCAAGCCCGGCAATAGGTCAATTGCCATATCGCGGATACTTTTATAGCCTTTCAAGTGAACACGGCTGATATATGCTTGCTTATTTTCACTCATTTTTCAATCATTTTTGGCAAATATACTGAGGGGGTCTGAAAATAGGAAGAAGTATGTTTTTATCTTTTCTTTTTCACCTTCGCGCCTTTGGTTTGCGGCTTACCATATTTTATGTGCATCGCTTGTTTACGCCTAATTTTATTGTTTACCTTCTTGTTTTTTGCCGATTTTTCATGGAAAGCGGCATTCGTTTCATCCTTTTTAGGCAATTTTAAAACAGGCGATTTCATGCGGTATTGCGGCAATTCATCATCAATCAACACATCTGAAATCTCTAAACCTTCGGGCAACGGCAGCATCGGGATTTTGATGTTCATCAATTCCTCTATCGCTTCTTGATATTCTTTTTCATCTTCTGTGATGAACGTGATGGCAATACCATTTTTGTCGGCACGCCCTGTCCGTCCGATGCGGTGCATATAGTCTTCTGGCGTGTCGGGCGTATCCATGTTAATAACGTGCGTCACTTCCGAAATGTCAATGCCACGAGCGACCAAATCCGTTGCAATCAAAACAGGATAAACGCCTTGATGAAAGAGTTTAACCGTTTCAAAACGTTTTCCTTGCGCTTTGTTTGAATGTACAACGCCAATTTGTTCTGGAAACAGGTTGTTTACTTCATCAAAAAGCACATCTGCCAATCTTTTTGTGGCTGTAAAAACCAATATTTTTACTTTGTTAGGGTCTTCTGCGGGTTCTAAAACAAATCCTTCGGACGAAGGCAGTTTTTCAGCCAACAATACCTTTAAAAGATTGACTTTGGTATTGAAATTCGGTACATGATAGGCAAATTGCTCTATGTTTTCGAGCGGTGTACCTGTCGGTGCAGCTTCTACTTTGATGGGCGATTTGAAGAAATCATTGATTAATTCCTCTACTTTTTCCGTCATCGTTGCCGAAAACATGAGGTTTTGTCGCTTCGTCAAAGTATCAAAAACGCGCACGAGTTGAAATCTAAAACCCATGTCTAACATTTCATCGACTTCGTCAATAATGAGTTTACGCACGTGTTTCAAGCGCAATTCGCCTTTGCCGACCAAATCCAACAAACGTCCTGGTGTTGCCACCAATATATCCAAACCGTTCCGAATCAAGGTCACTTGACTGTTGATATTCGAACCGCCATAGATGCCACCAACGGTCAAATCCATGTATTTTATCAACTTTTCAACCTCTTCAACGACTTGAACAACGAGTTCACGGGTTGGAACGAGTATCAAAACAGTCGGTTCAAAGGTTTTATTTTTTGAATAACGATATTGTTGCAAGCACGGCAGCAAGTAAGCGAGCGTTTTTCCCGTACCTGTTTGCGCTATGCCAATCACATCACTACCCGACATCATTACCGAAAAAGCTTTGGCTTGAATCGTCGTCGGTTCGGTATAACCCATGTCATTCAGCGCATCTAACAGAGGTTTATTAAGACCTAAATCTTCAAAAGTCATTTGTCTATTTTTAAAATTGGACGCAAAGGTAGTTATAAGTAATGATGAATGATAAATGATGAATGATGAATTTTTTAAGCCCTTGACTATCAAATAGTTGTAAGAAATCAATTTCCCATTTATTTTCGTTTACGTACTTAAATGGGCGATTTAGTTGTTTTTACATTGACTATAAGAATAAACAAAAACAGACGTTCCAATGAGTCGGAACGTCTGTTTTTGCATTTTTTGCTTGAAATTTAGCCAAAAAAGCAGTTTATACTGAGGGGGTCATTTCACTAATAACAAACCTTCCAAAGCCGATTTATCCTTTGGCGACAACAATAAAACACGTTTGAACAGCGCACGGGCTTCATTCATTTTGCCCAATTGATAATGCGTCCAAGCAAATAAAATCAAACCATCGTAACTGAAAGGATAGAGATTAACCACTTTTTCAAGATGCTTATAAGCATTTGAATATTCTTTGTTGTAGTAGTAAATTGAACCCAAACGGTAGTTAGCCGTGGAATTTTGTGGGTCAATTTTCAAAATATCTTTGTATTCATTCGCTACGGTTGTCCACTCATTTAAGGCAGCTAAGGGCAACACATAGCCCAATTTTGCTTCAATCGAGTAGGGCATCATCGTTACCGCTTTTTGATAATAACCTTTTGATTCGACAAGGCTGCCCGCCATATACGTCACGTAGCCGAGCCGCAAATTGAGTTCATAACTTTTGTCGTTATACACCGCTTTTAAAGGTGTCGCTGCGTCAACGTATTTGCCACTTGCTTCCGCAGCATAGGACTTTGTAAAAGCGTCTTCAAGGTTTTGTGCCATCAAACTAAGGCTCATACTGAGGGGGGCGATGATGGTTAAAATTAATTTCTTAAAATTCATTTTTTAAATATTTTATCGTTTAAATAATTGATTGTTAATGTTTTACAGAAATAGCCATTGTAAACCTATACCTAAAGTCATGTTCTGATAATTCACTTTATAATAACTTTCTGTCCTATTTTCAAATTGTCCCAATGCGTAAACAGATAAATTTTTAGTCGCATAAAAACGTGCCATTGCACCAAATCTATTTTTCAAAACATCGTAACTGTTGTTCACTAAAAAGCCATTTATTTCATTCACATTCAAGGCATTACCTGAATAAAAATGTGCCGAAAGTTCCCATTGAGCCGTCGGACGGTAACGTGCGCCTAATTGAAATAAGATTGTTGAAACTGTTGAATCCTTTTGCCAAGTCGCATTTGCAGACAAGGCTAATTGATTATTAAATTGCGGATAAATCGTAACGCCTGCGCCTACTTGCGTTTGAGATTTATTGTAAAGGTTTGATTGCGAAGCATTTACACTTGCATCAAAAAATGTAAAATGTTTTGAAACTTGTACCGCACCCAAAAAGTCAGTTCTGTGAAAACTACTGACATATTTACTTGTAGAAGTCAGATTCAAGTCAATCAAATGAAAAACGGGTTGTATCGAAAAGCCATTTTTCAAAGGCACAGTGACACCCAAATAATACTGTTTTTGAGCCACTTTGCCATAATAAACCGTTTGATTGATGGTCGAAAAATTGTGAAAAGCCGTTGCCACTTCGCCTATTCGATGGCCGATGCCGATACTTGTAAAAGTCATTGCCCTAAGCGAATCGAAAGTCGGTAATTTAGTGCCTAATTCAACCGTTGCCGTTGTCAAAAAAGGTGGCGGTTGAATGTTCAGCTTCTTTTTAGTCGCTTTGTTGAACGTTTTACTCACCCTTTCAGCATCTACATATCGTTCACTAAACAGGTATGAATAGTACAAATATTCCTTAGAAACTTCATCGAAGTCATTGAATATCAATGCTTTTTCAAAATGAGGAATGGCGGCTCGATATTGTTTCATTTCATAAAAAGCCACACCGATGCGATAGCGCAAAAAGTAATAATCTACCCCCTCAGTAAGGGCGGCTTGTCCTATCGTCGTTACCTGTTTCCAGTCTTTTTTTATCAAAGCATCGTAAGTTTCTTTGTCAATTTTAACATAATCGGCAGTTTTTTGTGCTTGTAATTGACAAGCCACGAGTAATGTAAAAATGAGTAACTTTAATCGTTTCATTATTTTCTTAAATTCTGTTGTTTAGCTCCCCTCCCCGAGCAATCGGTATAACACAGTATTTTGTGTTATTCATTGTCTTTTAAACAAGCCACAATTGTTAGTATTAAAGCCACAATTGATGCAACTGTTCTGATTAAATGAAAATTATTCCAAGGTACTTCAAATTTTGCCCTTTGTACAGCAATGTCTTTGACAGAAGCAGAGGGCAAACTAAATACTTCAAGTGCATTGTTGAGCGGTACGTTTCCAAATATAGTTATGCCAAAAACGCCTATTAAATAGGTGGATGTTGCAGCGAGTAAAAGCCAAAAACGGGTGGAAATAGGCTGTCCATAATTCAAATATGTACTAATGGGCAGAAAAACCAATGAACCCATAAAACTGATAAAAAACACTGGATTTTGTATCGCTCTATTGATGGATTGCATTGCGGACACGTATTCTGTATCCGATAAACGCCCCAATCCTATGTTGACGGAGCAGGAATAAGCGTATAAAAGCCCTGCAATGAGTGCTACAGTTGTTGTCGTTATTACTAAAATGATGTTGGTCAATGTCATTTTATAACCGTTTTAAAGTTCTAATCTTATCTTTTTCAAAAACTTGAATACAAAACAATCCTTTTTCGTCAATATCTATATCAAAATCCATTTGTTTTTGAATTTTCTTACCCAACAAAACCCTCGCTTGACTATGAAGGCGCATCTCTCGTGGATAATTTATGTCGTCAATAGACGTACAAGTGGACTGATAATCTGCTTTCATAAACAAATAAAAAGGCGCAACGACATCTTGAACCACTTTTAATACACCGTTATAAATACCCGTAATCGGCAATAAATCATTGATAACCAAGTCTTTATAATAGCCTAAAAGGATTTTATGACAACCCAAATAGAATTGATACAAAGCCGATTGACGGTCGCCAACAAAATCTATGAAATACAATAAAGTACCGTTATTCACAAAATAAGCATACGATTCCGTTTGAGCGCAGCAAATATACGTCTGATTATAGGCATCAGTGAAAACTTCCCACTTCAATATTTTTTTTGTTTCTTTTCCTTTTGTCACAGTCGCTTCTTCCCATTGAAAAGTAGTACCGGGTATCAACAAAAACGCTTGTGTTAACAACGAGGTTGCGTTGATGCCAGTAACGATGCTTTTTTCTTTTGGAATATCAAACGCATGAAATTCAAGCCCCCCCTCAGTATTTGAGTTTTGAGTTTTGAGTTTTGGGTTTTGAGTTACGGCAAACTCCCCTTCGGGGTTGGGGGCAGGCTGCGTTTCCATAAAATACGCCAAAGGATAATTCAGCGTTTTCGACCCCACATGCGGTGTCGTCTGCAATTGAAAATGAATATGTGGCTCAGGAGAACGCCCTGAATTGCCACAACTGGCGAGCCATTGACCCCGATAAACATAGTCGCCAATAGCCACTTTAAACGTGTCTTGTTTTATGTGACTAATTTTTGAAAACAACCCCTCAGTATGTTTGATGATAATCGTATTGCCCCAATTTTGTTTCAAATCCATGCCGCCCACAGCGTTATCTTCCACATTATCAATGATTTGCACGACATAACCGTCAGCAGGAGCGAGAATTGGCACGTTGTAACAATAGTAATCGGTCAAGTCATAACCCATACCCCGATACGTTTTCTGGTTTTCATCAACGATGACAAAATCCCAAGCATATTGCCAATCGCCCAAATGTGTGATGCCACCATTATGCCCTTGTGATACCTGCCATTCGCCAAAAAAGGGTGGGTGAATGTGGATAAACGTATCGTTTTTGTAACGTTCCTTGCGGTAAATATGCTTGTAAAGGTTTTTTTCTGGTGAATAATTTTGAATCGCGACCAATTCTAAACCCTTCGCTTCGGGCTTGTATTTCAAAGAAATCAATATCAATAAAATCGTTGCCGTACAAGGAAAAGTATAAACAGGCAGTTGTAATTTCACAAAAATACCATACAAAGCGGCGTATAAGATAGCGATAATCATAGCCGAAATGATGGCTAAAATATACGATTTTCGAGACGGCACAACGTAAAAACCGCCCAAAGTTATAGCTGCCAAAATGTAATTGAAACTTACTGCCGCATACAAATATTCAGAAACAGAGCCATTCAATATTTGAAAAAAGTAAAAACCCGTTAGAAAACCGATAATAGACAAAGTGAACGCAATACGACTGTACAACAACAAACCGATGGCGATAAAAATGCCCGCAATCGTTGAAAATTGGAAATAAATCGCCCCCAAAGACTTGAAATACGCATCAATCAAAGGCGGTAAAGTAATATCTGTCAACCATTCATAGACATTAACAAGCGTCATGCCGCCTGTTGCGTACAATTCATTGAGCTTGAAAAGTCCCCTTTCGCTTAGGTGAATTGTTTGAAAACTGCGGATGCTCAATGTCATTGCCCACAGCGTCAAAATGAACGGCATATTGAGAACAGGCAAGGCGTATTTTTCAAAAAATATGGATAAACCTTTCGTGAAAAAGACGGATAAAATACTGAAAACGGTCAATAATAACCAAAAACTAAGGCTGAATTCATAATACAAACCCATTGCCAAACCCAACAACAAGGCGTTATAACTGTAATAACCAACCCGCATCAAGGTTTTATCCAATCCCAACCACGCAGCAAAACCCAAGCTGATAACCACGCTCACTGCACCCGCCAAACCCGAAGTCCAATTGGCAAATGAAGCTAATAACAACCAATACGCATACGCTTTATTGTCGCTGAAAAACACTTGACTGTAACTGCTGATGAAGCCGTCGAAGTGGTTTTTTACATTTGAATTTATGGACAGTGTCATTTAAGCCTTGATTTTCATCGTTTTATCGTTCATCATTCATCATTTTATAACTTAAACTCCTTCAAATAAGCAGGTTTTACCTCGCTTGACTCCATCACTTCCAAAGTTTCACGTTTCCGAATGATGTGCGGCACCCCCTCAGTATCAATCATCACTACGGCAGGGCGCAGGGCGATAAACTGCATCCATTGCGTCATATTGTATGCACCAACGGCATGTACGACGACGTGTTCGCCACGTTTCAAAGGCGGCAAAGTAATGTGTTCGCGGACGACATCAATGTTCATGCACAAAGGGCCATAAATGACCGAGTCTTCGGTGTACTGACTGCACTCTTGCGCGGGTGAAATTTTATGGTCATACCAAAAAGAAGTGAACAAAATATTGACCCCAAAATCCATAATTGTTGCCCGACGACCATCTGACAATCGCTTATTTGAAATCACTGAACCTAAGAGATAACCCGCTTCGTCAATCAACGCTCGTCCTGTTTCGAGGATTAAAAGCGGTAATTCGTTTTGTAAAAAACCTGCGTTTAAGATAGCGGTACTGATGGCTTCGGCATATTGGTCAAAAGTCGGATTGGTGTCCACGCCTTGCAAATACGCTCCTTTTAGAGTATTTTTCGAAGCAAAACCGCCACCGAGGTCAATGTATTGAATCGTTTTTTGGTATTTACGTTTGATGCTCAAAGCCAAATCGCTCAATTTTGTGGCGGCAATACCGTAGGCAGAAGGTGACAACATGAACGTGCCGATATGGGCATGAAGACCAATTAAATCTAATTTGTCGGCTAAAACAATTTTGTTAATGGCATCCCATGCTTGTCCATTTTCATAGTTGAAACCGAACCTATCCCAAATCGGATACACGCCTGTATCCATGTTCACGCGGATAGCGACACGCGGACGTTTGCTCGTTTCCTCCGACAATTCGTGGAGCAAATACAGCTCGTCTAAATGGTCAATGTGAATCGGAGAACCATTTTCAATCGCCAAACGCAGTTCATCAATGGTTTTGTCTGGACCATTAAAAATGATTTTATTACCTGGCACACCATTGTTCAAGGCTTTTTGGTATTCAAAACCAGAAACGACTTCGCCCCAAGAGCCTTCTTGATGAAAAACATTGCAAATGGCATTGATGTAATTGGTTTTGTAAGACCAAGCAAATTGTACCTTCGGATAACGAGTTTTGAAAGCGCGATTGGCTTCGCGATAGGTTTGCCGCATCGTCCTTTCGCTGATGACGAACAAAGGCGAACCGTATTCATTCATTAAGTCTTTGACGGCGACATCGTCAATATGCGTCACAGGCGTATGCTCCGAGCGCGTGCCAAATTTATTCATCAAGCCCGTGTTGATGCGTTGGATAAGCGGGCGTTCGTATTGTAATTTCATAATTATTTAATGGAAAATGGATAAATGATAATGGATAATGGATAATGGATAATTTTTAGAACGCAGATTTAACTGATTCACCTGATTGACGCTGATTTTTCTTTGTTATTCAGTAAAAAACTAAGGGAAATCAGTGTCAATCAGGTGAATCAGTCAAATCTGCGTTCTATTTTTTATAACTCCCCAACCGTGGAAATTTGTTGAAAATCTGCCAAATTGCATATCATATCGTAGGAATAACGGATAAACAGCTTGCCGACTTCGTATTCGCTGAAAGGTTCAACCGTTTCGCCGAGTGCCAATTTGAGCAAAGCTTCGGGGTGATTTTGACCAGCACCCACCGCTAAGTAAACCCAAGCAGGGAAGCGCGGATTAATTTCTATGAGGTAATAATCCTCGTCGTCAGTGCGAATAACTTCGATTTCACAGGGTCCGCGCCATTTTGTTTTTCTTATGAATTCGGAAGTCATTTCCAAGAGATTTTCATCGTCAATCGTGATGCCTGCCCATGCTTTCCCTTTGTCGGTGATGACTTGTTTACGCATCGCGACTGCGCCAATTGTGTTGCCGTTGCCATCGCCCAAAGCCGTCACATTCACTTCTGTACCTTTTGTAAACTCTTGAATGATAATGGGTAAGCCCCATTTTGCGGCAATTTTATGAAAAGAACTCTTGGCTTGTTCTGCGGAATATGCAATCGTTGCATCGTAATATTTGCCTTTGACAACAAGCGGATACGAGAAGTCGTCTTCCAACTTTTTGATGTCATAAGCCGCAGCGATTTTCTTACTTTTAGGCACTTTGATGCCGTATTTTTCGCCAAATTCATCGAGTTGCCACTTGTGACGTTCTTCAAATTGGGCTAAAGTCGGTAAAAAGGTCTTGATTCCGAGTTCCATACTGAGGGGGTCGGCGAGCTTGATGAAATTGAATAATTCTGCATCAAAATTGGGAATCAAAACATCAATCTTTTCTTTTGCTTGAATGTAGCGCAAGCGATTCATCAAAGCCGCTTGTCCTGTTGCAGGCGTGGGGATTTGGTAAGTTTTTGACACCAAATCACGCATATATATGCCCGGTTCCATCGGTTCATAAGACAAACCGATGATGCGGACATCGTAAATCGTGGATTCCAATAAGCCCCGAATGACGGCTATGCCGGGACCCGGACTGTCCACATTGTTCAAGCCTGTGACGGCAACGGTTATTTTTTTACGGTTGTTCATGCTTCGGCAAGTTTAAGCGTTTGCAGCATTTTTGTGAAGTCGTAATAGTCTTTTTCAGCCGTTTCGCTGTCGGTTTGGTAGGTATCGAGGAGATACTGCATGATTTCAGCCTCCGTTTTACCGGCTTTTATGAGCCGCAATATTTCTAAACCGATAGGATTGACGGAAAAAGAATCGCCTGTTGACGGATTAAAAACAAAGCCTGTGTCGCTGAATGCGAGATTTTTTTTAATTTTCATATTTTTATGAATAATGACGTGAAATGTGATGGGAATAAATTTTTATACGTTCAAAGAAATTATTTGATTACTAAATCATATATTTTCCTTGTTTTGCTGTTAAGACGCTCAAAATTAGACGCTCATTGTGTCTTTTTTTCTATGTGTAGAAATTAGGGTTGAATGTGTATAGAAGTTTTATAAAGTCCTTGAATATTGTGGATAATTTTGCGTCAGAATTGACCCCCTCAGTATTTTAGGCTTGAGATGGGTTTTAAAAATTATTGCAATTTCTTTGGTTGTAGGGCTACGCCCTGATTTGAACGGAAAAAGATGAGCGATGCTACCAACGTTTAGCACCTCTGGTGCATTTTGTACTTTCCCT
>JANLQI010000334.1:0-2710 GCA_031367705.1 Saprospiraceae bacterium
TTATTAATTATAATTAATTTTATTTGATCAAATAGTCACGATTTTATCTATAAAAATTGCATTTTCATTAAGATGCTTTTATACTTTATTAGCGTCTTCGATTTTCTTTTTTAAATCTTCAAAAGTCAAGCGAAACCAATCACTCGCTGCTTTTTCTTTTTCGAAATCTGAAATAGGTTCTCCATAATACTTTTCTAATAAAAAAATACTTGAATTTGAATATTCAATAGAAAAAGCTTTATCTCCTAAATGGCATCGCAAGTTTGTATTGAAATCCATATTTTTTAAAATCTTATTAAATTTCAACCAATCAACTTGAACAGCAATAAATTGAGTCTTATCTTCATATACGTTTATTAAATTATCGTCTGAAAAGCTTTTTGAATAATTCAAATGTTTATGAGCATAATACAGAGTTTCTTCTCTTTTATAAAATAAATCATCTAATTTAGAAAATTTGATTTCAGCAATTTTTACAATAGGTAAAATTATTTGTTCAAACATTTTTGCAATAGTTTCTTTATTCTTAATCTCATACGTCTTCTCAAAACTCCCCTTAAACAGCGCAATCTCCTTATCCAAATCCGCATCATCCTCAATACTCTCCCCGCGTGCCGCTTTCAAATACAAATTCATAGAATCCAAAAGTGATTCGGCAAAAAATTCTACAAGTGGTTTGTATTCTTTATTGTCTGCTTGACTCAATACTGAATAATATTCATCCCGTTTTTCTTGCTTTATGATAACAGGTGGATAGCCGCGTTTAATTAAAATCAAATTCATCAACATTCTGCCCAATCGTCCATTTCCATCATCGAATGGATGTATTTCTACAAAACGATGATGCACAAATGCCGCTAATACTGAGGGGTGTATTTTTTCATTTTGCCTTGCTTTGTTGTACCAATCAACCAATTCCGCCATCATAAAAGGCGTTTCCTCGGGCATCGCATAGTAATGAATTTCACCCGTTGCTGTTTTCGGGAAATTGGGTTGTGTTTTATATTGACCAAGCTGAATCAAGCGCGTTGTCTCTTGACCATCAGGCGTTAGTGCAGGATTTTTATAAGGTTCAACGAGTATTATTTTGTGCAAATCTCGAATATCGCCTTCTGTCAAATCCCTTTGGTCTTTCACAAGGTCAAATAAGAAATCTATACCTTTATTATGTCCTTTAATATCTTGATGGTCTTTGTACGGTTTTGCTTTTGCCGTCAATCCTTGCATTAAAAAAGTATAAGTTTCGCCGCGTGTCAATTTATTCCCTTCAATCGCATTGGAATGATAGTTCCATTCAAGCCGCAGTTTTTGCATAACCCGTCCTTCAACCTCTTGTGGCAAAGGTCTGATAGCGTCTAATTGCTTTTTTGTCGCATTAACTTGCGCTATAATGGGCAATTGACTCAATAATTCTGCTAATTCACTCCAGCTATTCATTATCACTATTTTATTTTCATCCATCTGAAGATGGACGCAATTGAGACATGCCGTTTTACTGAGGGGGTGCTAATCCTCTTCTCTCGGATACTTCGCTCGCCATTCCTTCGCCACTTTTTCTGCGTCCTTCATGGTATCTTTTGCAAATGCCGTTTCCAATTCTTCGGCAACCGTGTAATACACATCCCACTCGTCAAAATCTTCATTGGCTTGTGCGATGAAATCCTCAGGCATATTTTTGAAAGTATTGGTGTCCCAAAGAATTTGATACGTATCTGTTTGACCGCGCTTCGGTGTCGCCACAACCCAACCTTGCCAACCACTCAAATCCCATTTTTCGTACTCGGCATCCAATGTGCCTTTTTTCATTTTTACTGATTCACCTACTCTAAAAGAAGCCATTGTTTGTATTCGTTTTATTGAAAATATGTATTTTTCTGTTCATTTTTCACTGTTCATTTTTCACTTATACTGAGGGGGTCTCCACCAACGCTTTTATTTGTTCCAAAATCGGTTGCCATCCCAAGCCGTTGTTATAAGATTCATTGTACCGCTTTTCACCTTCTGCCACGGTGTCGTAATCGCCTTGTGTCACCGTCAATGTTGTTTGTCCATCATCTTCTGAGAGTTCATAAGTGACGGTCAAGTAATTTTCAGGCACGTCAGGCATTGTCGAAGTGGGGTCAAAGACCGTATAAGCCAAAAACTCGTTTTCTTCAATCTCAACGATGTGTCCTTTGACGGGAATGAAGGGTTTGCCTTCATATTCCATTTGCCAAATCAACGGACTGCCCTCTTGCCAATCCGAAACGGTTTCGCAACCGAACATATAGACTTTTGTTTTGGCTGGATTGACTAAGGCATCCCATACTTCGGTTGCAGATGCGTTTATGATGATTTCGTTTTCTATGAATTTGGACATTTTATTTTATTTTTTTGAATGAAATAGGGACTTTACAACAGCAATAATCAGCTAAATTTAACTTCGTTCAATGAGTTCTAATGCATTATTTGGAAACTCACGGGTCTCTACTTTTCTTATACTCGACATCCAGTTGCATGTAACCATAGTCTCATTTATCTGATATGGAGTTTTTGTGAGAAATGATAAATCGTCAGGTTGTTTATACCCATCTACATACATTTCAACTCCTCCGCCAGATTTGAGCTTTACCAAGTCGCCTTTTTTAAAATATCCGTCTGTGAATTTCATATTTTTGTTTTTAAATAAATTATAATGTTTTTTAAAATTAGGATTACGTTCTGTTATCAT
>JANLQI010000286.1:0-27799 GCA_031367705.1 Saprospiraceae bacterium
AAAAAGGATTCATTCTTCTTTAAATTACCAAACACCCAGTAGTTTTGAAGCTCAATTTATCAAAAACAAATCAGACAAGTAAACCATATTTTTTGAACCTATTTTTTACAATTAACCGTGCGGATAAATTAGCACACCTCATCCTAAACAAAATTAAGTATGTACTATACACGCATTCATATTCAAAATTATAAAAGCTTTTTAAATACAGGTGAGATCAGAATATCAAAAGGAATTAACCTAATCATTGGACAAAATAATGTTGGCAAAACGGCTTTGCTTGAATTATTAAGTGGTTTAAGTTATTCGAAACCGCATCTGAATGCGAAACAAAAACCAAGAGCAGGTTCCAAAATTGAAAATAGTAGCTTTAGTGCACAATTAGAGCTTCTTATTTCATCTCAAGAATTAGAACATTTAATCGAGGACAAATCGTTTGATAACACCTTTGTTTTTCACAATAAATTAATTGAATATCCTAATCTTGGGTACGTCACTCAAACAGAATATACCTATGACTATGATGTAATAGTTGACCAGTATGAATATGAGGAACTTATGATGGAATATGGCAATAATTCTCTAATTGATGTGAATATAGAAAATTTACTGCATTACCTTGAAGGTATAGTTGAAAATGACTTACTTATAAATTACTATTTGCCTAATAAAACATCGATAATTTCCAACTATTATGATATTAGTCACTCAATTTCTTCGCTTTCAAGTAACATTGCAGCAATATGTTTTAGACAAAAAAAACAAGAATTTGAACTTAGAGAAATCAGTTCACAATACGAAATATCCCAAATCATCTGTAAAGAGTTTTTTGAAAACCGTATTTATAAATTTGATATTCATCGAACGGTATATTCAGGTAAACTTGGGATAAACACAAATAAACTTGAGGCTAATTGTACAAATTTATCAAGCGTTTTGGATTCTTTGCAAGCAAATCCAAATAAATTGAAAGAATATCAAGAGCTTGTTACAGAAGTATTTCCGAAGATTAAAAATGTTTCGATAGATAAACTATCTGAATCAGCTATTCGAATTTGGATGCCTCAATCTGATAACCGCCCCGATTTAACTATACCTCTTGAAGATTGTGGTACTGGAGTAGGACAAGTTTTAGCAATGCTTTATGTAATTGTTAGCTCGGAAGAACCTAGAGTTATTATTATTGATGAACCTAATAGTTTTTTACATCCTTCTGCATCTCGAAAATTAGTTGAAATATTTAAAAGATACAATCAGCATCAGTATATTATTTCGACACATTCCCCTGAATTAATTACAGCAGCAGATGCAGACCAAATTCTTTTACTTACTTTAAACGAACAAGGACAAACACAAGTCCGTGAAATTGATAAAAAAGACGCCAATGGAATGCGTGATATTTTGGAGAATATTGGTAGTAAATTGTCGGATGTATTCGGTTATGAAAGCATTTTATGGGTAGAAGGTGAAACAGAAGAAAGCTGTTTCCCGCTTATTATTGAAAAATTGCTTAAAAAATCTTTGACACAGCAAGCTATCTTAAAAGTAAAAGAAACTGGCAGTTTTGAGAAGAATCAAATTCAAACAACCTTGAATTTATACAATAGGCTGGTTAATGGAAATGCTTTGATTCCTCCTGCAACAGCTTTTATTTTTGATAAAGAGAATCGAAGTCTAAAAGATTTAGAAGATATGCGAAGGGAAGGTAAAGGAAAACTTCATTTTTTAAAAAGAAGGCTTTATGAAAATTATTTGTTAAACAGTGGTGCAATTACCTCAATTCTAAATAAATATAGCATGGAATATGAATGGGATAGAGTATTTACGGAAAATGAAATAAATATTTTTTTGCATGATAAAAAAGAAAAAAAAAAATATTGGGATAATAGAAAACCAAACTCAACTAACCTTTTAAATTGGATTACAGAAATTCAGGCTGCATTCTTATTAGGGGATTTGTTTAATCATTTTAGCGAGACTCAACTTAAATATAAAAAAACAACCCAGTCAAAAGAGCTAACAGAATGGCTTATTGAAAATGCACCACATGAATTAGATGAATTAAAAGAATTATTGAGTCAATTTTATAAATAAAAATCTTCAATATCTATACCCCTCAGTATAAACCACAAAAATGCAGTTCGAGACGGCTTTTTTGTTGATTTATACTGAGGGGGGCACAATTATGACCCATCCGATGTTCTCGACCATCAAAGCGACGCTCCATATCATTAACTCGATGTTATCGACCATCAAAGCAACGCTCCATAACATCAATTCGATGTTATCGACCATCAAAGAGACACTCCGTTCCATCACTTTGATGGTCGAGAGCATCAAAACGATACTCCGTTCCATCAATTCGATGGTCAAGACCATCAAAACGATACTCCGTTCCATCAATTCGATGGTCGAGAGCATCAAAACGATGCTCCGTTCCATCAATTCGATGGTCTCGACCATCAAAACGATACTCCGTTCCATCAATTCGATGGTCGAGAGTATTAGAAAGAGGGTTGGTAGGAAGCATAAAAAAAGCCGATTGAGGTATTATCTCAATCGGCTGAACGTAAAATCTAAGGATTTTACTGATTCAAAGAATTCCTTAGGAAGGGGGCGTATCTGTATTGCCGCCTTTTGTTTTTCCAGAATCGCCATTGTCGGATTTGCTTTTTTTGTGGAAAGGCTCAACGACTTCGAAATAAGGCTTGTAGAGGTTGTTGCGACCAGATTCCTTTTTCAAGACAATGTAATAGTCGTTGGAATAATACATCGCGTCGTTTTTGCAAATCTTGGCACTGACATCGCCTTCAGTAATAATGCCATTCAAAGCGGCAACAAAATCGAAGAAGTCCACGACACCGTTTTTCTTTGACAGAAAATCGTCTTTTGGGAAAGAAGCGGGCAAGATATCGGGCGTCAATAGGGAATACTTATGACAGTTCTTAATGAACTCCAAACTTGCGGGACCGACGCGTCCTTGCCCGCTTGTTGATTTGACATAAGCACTGAAATAAAGTTTGATTAAATCGCCAATTTCTGCGATTTTCTGCAAAATTTCCTCTTTTTGAGGATTGGTGTTTGAAATATCTCTTTGTGCCATTGTTAGTGGTTTTTAAAGAGTGAGACAAAACGGGTTAAAAAATTAAGGTTTATGTTTTGGTTTTAGACAAATGAATTGTCTTATGTAAGAATGTACAAATATATAGTATGATAAATGTATTGTGCAAATTTATTTTATTTATTTTTTAAATATCTTATTTAAAACGTTTCATAAATGTTTAGCTGACACGAATTTCACAAATGACCCGAATGATTTTTAATCAATTTTAGCGTATAAGAATAGAGGGATACTAAAACCCCGACTTTGATTTCGTGTCATTTGTGAAATTCGTGTCAGACCTAATTAGCTAAAGCGTTTTATAATGAAAAAGAAAGGAAGTTGTGAAATACTGAGGGGTATTTCTCAATGTACAACAATCGGAAAATCAGTAAAGTTATTGAGATAGACAGAGAAATCGTTTTCGGAGCAAATCACGATATTGTTTTGAACGGAGAAGTAAAGCATAAGGCTTTTTCCAATAACAGAACCGACTTGTTTATCTTTAAAAAAGTCTAAAAGATGCCCTTGTGAAATGATGATGATATCACCCCAATTGTGGTTGCGGCGAATGGCAAAGATGAAATAAACGGCAGAATCGTATTCTTTGAGTTGATAAAGTGGAATATTGGCTTGAAAACTATAGCCATTCTTTCGTTCAACAGCTTGGGCAGTTTTGACTTGAATTCGATTGAAAGTGTCATTATCGTATTCTACAACAAAAATATCATCGCCTGTATCTACTTCGGGCATGGCAACATTCCAACCACGCATTAGAAATTCAGACATAACATAAAGTTGCCCCGCTTTACCCGTGTACAGGTTGGATTTGTGGCTCATGATTATTGATAGTGTATGTTACCTTAAATTCAGGTGTTAAAATGAAATCAATGGTTTTGATGTTTTTTAAGTCTTCTGGTTTAGAAAAACCCGCCAAAGCTGGGAAAATATAGTTTTCTAATTGTGCATGGTATTTTCGGAAATCACTTTTCATATCATACTCCACAAAAACACTTTTAGCAGGTTGTGCATTAGGGAAAGTTTTTTTAAGTAATTCATAATCACTTGCAGCGGAGCCGAAAATGATACCATTTCCTTTAAAACGATAATAAATACGAAGTTTATCCATTTCTTTTAATTTTAACTCAAATTTAAGGTTATTTTATGTCTCAAACAAATACTTTCTTTTGTTATAAATATTAGGTCTTATACTGAGGGGGTACTAATCTTTAGGTGGGTGTTCACCAAACGGAATGATACAATGAGCGATATTCTATTAATTTATGCCTGAGCAATTAAACCAAATTCTTCCATGAGTTTATCAATGGACACTTGGCGAATGATGGCTAATTGAGATAAGCATTTTAAGCGTTCAACGCTATAATGTTCGTAGGCTTCTGCCAATTTAAGGGATTCGGCTTCTTCTTTAGGTGTCAAAGCACTGAATTCTAATTTCCAATCAAGATAAGTTAAGCGTTCCCATTTCTTTTGGTCGAACTCTGTGTTTATTTTGCTGAGTAACTGAGATTCTACCGCATTTAACCACGGCAGTTTATTCTTTTTGGCACGCAAAGCAAACAATTCACGATAGAATTGTTCGAATTTATTGGTTTCTAAACCTTCGACGCTGCCGAGTATTTCAGTAATGGACATTTGTACACTCATTTTTTCTTTATTTTATACAAAAATAGGTTTTTTAAAGCTTATTACAAGGTTATTGTAAAAAAATAAGTTTGTGAAACAACGCTCATAAGAAATAGATACAAAAAGCCGTCCCAAACCAAGTTTGAGACGGCTTCTTCATGCCCTTCAAAAAAAGATTAAACAGCAGGCGCATCCGTTGTATTCTTCGCCTCCTCCTTTTTTGTCTTTTTGTAATACACTTTCAGACTGTCAGCCAGCGGTTTGTACTTATTATCCCGTCCCGCTTCTTTAGTGATAATGGCGTAAAACTCATTGGCTATGACTCGCCAAAGAATAACACTTTGGACTCATTGGTGACAAGTGCTTAATCATTTTAAAAAAATTTTGATCTGTAGTTGGGTGTTCGAAAGGGTAAAACTTTTGAAGACCTTTTTAATTGTCTATTCCCCCCGTAAAGCCTTTCCTCTTGCCAAGGTTTCATGCCAGTCCTTGCGATGATAATTCGCATAGTTTTCTTCATCAAATTGAAAACGCGCTACTCGTTGCGCCTGAACCGTTTCCCAATCGCCCTCTTCAAACTCAAGCAAATATGTTTGATGCGCATAAGGCAACATGTCAGCTGTTTTCTTATTTTTAACATGTCTTACAGTGTCTTCAATACCTTGATACCAATCGGTATGCGGCACAAGGGCGATTTCTTCGCCCATATTGCGCAATTCGATAAGGAATTCTAAATCATCAGAAAAATCATCATAGCGATAGAGTCTGACGGCTTCTTGAACAAAACCGTACAACTCTTGAGTAGCAGGGTCTTCGCAAGCAGCGATAAACTTATCTTTATAAAAATGATGCAACGAAGGTTTATAAGGTTCTTTTGGGGATTGATCAGCCTTTTCTTTTTCATGTTTCCGTTGATTTTCTGCTCTAACGGCATCGAGATAATATTTTTCTTTTTCCCACCGGATATCGGGTAGATTAAACAAATGACTCGTTTTCATATAGGTATCATAAAACGTATAAAATGCCGGCATCTCCTCGGCAGAGCCATAATATTTCGAGCTGTCATCCCTCATATCCATCTCTTCGCCCGTTTCCTCTTCAATTTCCCAAATTTTGAAATCTGCATAATCTTGCCAACACCGATAATGAGGGTCTATTTCATCGTCAGATTCTAATAAAAAACGTATGCCAACTTCGATTTCCTCTTCCGTAATAGGTTCGATAAAGGGGCAATTCAGAATATCATTACTAAAGTACTTAAAATCATAAGTACATTCGACCAAAGGCAAATCAATCAAATCAGCACGCCAAAGGCATTGCAGATTGAACATTTTTTTTTGCAAAATAAATTCTAAGAACCTTTCCGCCGACGACAAAAATTGTGTCCGCCGATAATCCGCACTGCTATAAATTCTTTTCTTATCTGAATGCCATTCGTATTTATCATCCGCATACTTTTGGATAAAATCCGCCACACTTTCAGCACTATAATCTTCAAAATAGGCTTGATAGCGCGGATGTGACCGCAAGTCTTCTGCAAAATCGTCTTTTGTCCAATCTGTATAATCGCGGATGTCTAAAGATTTTCTTTTCATGTTTTCGTTATTTTGGTATAAAGATAAATTCAATATTTGAACTGTCTTATTTATTTGTATTTAAAATGAAAGGCTCTACAAAAAGAGTAATGGCAAAGGAACGAATTACGGTTTGGACGCTGCCGTTGAAAAATTATTCTCAAATTCCTATTTCCTATTAGTGACAGGTTCGGTTTTTAATTCTACCTTTCAACCTTTTATACACCTTTTGACCCCATTTTGTCAAAATTATCAGGCACTTATGTACCTTTAAAAAATGCGGACAACACCGCAAGAATTCCCAATTATTATCGCCTCGATACCCGTATTCAATACCGTTACAATGCTAAAAAGTTAGCGGGTAGCATCAGTTTGGACATTCAAAATGCTTTGAATCACATCAATGCCACAGGCGTCGGTTACGATGCTTTGACCAATAAAACGTTTGTGCAATATCGGGGCGGCGGCTTGATACCCGTTTTGGCTTGTCAGTTTGATTTTTAGTTTTTTTGACCACTGATTGGACTGATGCGACTGATTGGCTCTGATTTTTTTCTTACAAGATGAAAAACAAAGAAAATCAGTGAAAACCAGTCGCATCAGTCCAATCAGTGGTCTAAAAAAGCCCCCCTCAGTATTTTTCACTTTTCACTTATAACTTTTCACTTAAAAGATGGACAAATTCGACTATATCATCATCGGCGCAGGTTCAGCAGGTTGCGTATTAGCCAATCGCTTGTCTGAAAATCCTGCTAACAGTGTTTTACTGCTTGAAGCAGGTGGACGTGACACCAAAATGGAAATTAAAATTCCCGCCGCTTATGGCAATTTACACCGCACCGAAGTAGATTGGGGTTTTTCAACCGAGCCACAAACACACGTTAATAATAGACGTATGTATCTACCGCGTGGCAAAGCATTAGGCGGTTGCAGTTCCACAAATGCAATGGCTTATGTTCGTGGCAATGCCGCAGATTATGACGAATGGGCAGCATTGGGTAATAGCGGTTGGGGCTATAATGACGTATTGCCATATTTCAAAAAATCGGAACACAACGAAGACATTGACAATGAATATCATGGCAAAAATGGCTTATTGAACGTTACGCACGCCAAATATTTCCAAACACCTTATGCCCAAGCCTTTGTAGATGCCTGTAAAGAAGTCGGTTTGCCTGAAAATTATGATTATAATGGTGCAAAACAAGACGGTGCGGGTTTATTTCAGTTTACTATAAAAGAAGGACAAAGGCACAGTGTTGCAACGGCGTTTTTAAAACCTGCCTTGAAACGGCCTAATTTAACAGTCATCACACAGGCACGCGCCAAACAAATATTGATTGAAAACGACCGAGCCACAGGCGTGGAATATATCGCTGCGAACAACAGCCTTGTAAAAATGTATGCGAATAAAGAGGTTATTCTTTCGGCGGGTAGTTTTCAGTCACCACAAATATTGATGTTGTCAGGCATTGGTGATGCAGAAGAATTGAAAGCAAAAAACATTGAAACGAAGAAAATACTGAGGGGGGTCGGAAAAAACCTACAAGACCATCTTTTCTTCTTCGTTTCCAGTTTATCGTTGCAACAAGAAGGTTTTAATCATCATTTGAAACCCTTGAATCAAGTTGTGGATTTGGTGCAATGGCTCATTACACACAAAGGCGCTTTGACGGTCAGTCCGTTGGAAGCCTACGCTTTTTTTGCTATGAACAATGCGCCGAGTGTCAATTTTCAATTTCATTTTGCGCCACTACACATTGGCAATGGTGAAAATGTAGATGTTTACAATACCAAAACCTATCCTCATAAAGACGGCTACACGATTCTCCCAAGTCTTGTAAAGCCTAAAAGCGTGGGTTATGTCGGTTTGAAAACCAATAATCCATTAGATGCGCCTTTGATTCAACCTAATTTTTTATCAGAAGAAGAAGACCTCCAAACCCTCGTGACAGGCACAAAGAAAGCGTTGGAAGTCCTTAAAAGTCAAGCGTTTAGCAAATACAATAAATCCATCATCGCACCAACCGACGAATCGGAAGCAGGCATCATTGAGCATATCAAAAAGACGGTTGAAACCATTTATCATCCTGTCGGAACGTGCAAAATGGGCAATGACGACATGTCGGTTGTCAATGCTCAACTACAAGTGCATGGTATCGAAGGCTTGCGCGTCGTTGATGCGTCAATTATGCCAACGATTATTGCGGGCAATACAAATGCGGCGGTGATTATGATAGCAGAAAAAGCGGCGGATATGATTTTAAAAGCACACTAAACGAATAAATATATGACCATTGAAAATTGGCAACAAAAAGGGAAGCAGATAGAAATCTATGGACATTCTGTATTTTATGTGCAACAGCGCATTGATAAACCGACCATTTGTTTTTTACACGGTTATCCTTCTGCTTCCTATGATTATCATCATGTTTTGCCTTTGATAGAAAAGGATTTTTCTTATGTCATACACGACCATTTAGGCTTTGGATTCTCCGCAAAACCCTTGAATTATAGCTATTCGTTGATAGAACAAGCCGAAATTGCTATGGATTTATGGAAAGAACTGGGTTTAACAAATATTCATTTGGTAGCACATGACTATGGCACAAGTGTAGCCAATGAAATTATGGTAAGAAAAATACGAGGGCATGAACCTGTTGAAATCAAAACATTGACCTTATGCAACGGCAGTATGCACATAGAAATGGCGAAATTAAAAGTAATTCAAAAGTTATTAAGACATCCATTTTGGGGGAAATTTGTCGCCGCACGCATTGATAAACAAACGTTTATAAGAAACATGCGGGATATTTGGTTTGATAAATCCCTTTTTGATGACACTGAAATGAGTATTTTGTATGACCTTTTAAAAGTCCATTCAAGCACAACAGTTTTGCACAAAGTTTCGCAATACAATAATGAACGCGAGAAATATTGGCATCGTTGGATAGGTAATTTGCCTAATATTGATATTCCGACGCACATACTTTGGGCACAACAAGACCCCATTGCAGTGAAAGAAATAGCCGAAAAATTACATTCTGAAATCCCTCATTCGGTCTATACCAAAATAGATAAATGTGGGCATTATCCGATGTTGGAACAACCTGAAATTTGGGCGGATCAGTTGAAAGGGTTTTTAATGAAGCAGGTTTAAAATAAAATTGCGTTAAAAAATGTCCGTCAATTTGTCAGAATCTATTTAGCTACTGAATCAGTTTTTAATAAAGAAAGTACAGCAATTCTCGCTATTAGTAAATTTTAAATATAAGCCTATTCAAGCAAAGGGAAATCAATAGTCATCTCCTTTGCAATGAATCTATAAATAACGTTCATAGACATACAAGGCAATAAATCAAAGACTTGTCGGGCTTTTTGCCAAATATTTTTCTTTGTTTTGCAATACTTTAAGGCTTTAGTGGAGAAATGTCATCTATCTTCCCCCCCTCAGTAAAATTGTTGTTTAAAGCGTTTGTTCGTTGATTGATAAAACGTTTGGGGAACTTTTGAAGTCCACATAACCAAAAGAGGTTGCCCGCCTAAACGAACAACCTCTCGATTTTTTATAAGTCAGGAGGGCATTACATCATGCCACCCATTCCGCCGCCGCCCATGCCGCCGCCATGTGAGTGACCTTCGTCTTTCGCTGGTAAATCGTTGATGACACACTCTGTTGTCAACACCATACCTGCAATTGAAGACGCATTTTCCAAAGCAACACGTGTTACTTTAGTTGGGTCAATGACACCTGCTGCTTTCAAGTCTTCGTAAACGTCTGTACGTGCATTGTAGCCATAAGCACCTTTGCCGTTTTTAACGTTCATTGAAACAACCGAACCTTCAACACCTGCATTTTCAGCAATTGTACGAAGTGGTGCTTCAAGAGCCTTACGAATGATATCAATACCAGTCGTTTCGTCTGCATTTACACCAGCCATACCGTCCAAAGTGCTGATAGCACGTACCAAAGCGACACCGCCACCTGCGACGATACCTTCTTCGATAGCTGCACGAGTTGCGTGTAATGCATCGTCAACGCGGTCTTTTTTCTCTTTCATTTCCACTTCAGTTGCTGCACCGATGTAAAGAACTGCAACACCACCTGCCAATTTAGCAAGACGTTCTTGTAGTTTTTCACGGTCGTAGTCACTTGTAGTGGTTTCGATTTGACCTTTGATTTGGTTGATACGCGCTTTAAGGTCATTTGCATCACCTTTACCATTGATAACAGTTGTGTTATCTTTGTCAACAGTGATTTTTTCGCAATTGCCTAAATGCTCCAAACCTGTGTTTTCAAGTTTGTAACCTTGCTCTTCCGAAATAACAGTACCACCTGTAAGGATTGCAATATCTTCCAACATCGCTTTACGACGGTCACCGAAACCTGGAGCCTTAACAGCCACAACTTTCAAACCCGCACGTAAACGGTTGACAACCAATACGCCCAATGCTTGAGAATCAACATCTTCTGCGATAATCAATAACGGACGACCAGTACCCAATGCTTTCTCCAAAATTGGCAACATTTCTTGCATGTTGCTGATTTTCTTATCATAAATGAGGATAAGCGGGTTTTCGTATTCTGCAACCATTGTATCAGCATTGGTTACAAAATAGGGCGACAAATAACCTCTGTCGAACTGCATACCGATTACTTCCTCAACATACGTATCTGTACCTTTTGCTTCTTCAACCGTGATAACACCGTCAGTTGATACGCGTTGCATAGCGTCAGCAATCAACAAACCAATTGTTTCGTCGTTGTTAGCCGAGATAGCTGCAACTTGTTGGATTTTGTCAAAATCGTTGTGGATGTGTTCTGATTGTGCTTTAAGATTTTCAACAATCTTAATAACAGCTTTGTCCATACCGCGTTTCAAATCCATTGGATTTGCACCCGCAGCGACGTTTTTCAAACCTGCACGAACCATTGCTTGAGCCAAAACAGTTGCCGTTGTTGTACCGTCACCAGCTGCATCAGCTGTTTTCGATGCCACTTCTTTAACCATTTGTGCGCCCATGTTAGCGATTGGGTCACTCAATTCGATTTCTTTAGCTACAGTAACACCGTCTTTTGTGATTTGTGGTGCACCGAAACTTTTTTGGATTACGACGTTACGACCTTTTGGTCCTAACGTTACTTTTACTGCATCTGCCAACGCATCTATACCGCTTTTGAGTTTTTCGCGGGCGTCGGTATTAAAACTAATTTCCTTAGCCATTTTTAATTTTTAAAATTGATAATTAAACAATTAAGAATCTTTTGTCAATTAGGAATGTGGAATTAGGAATTAGGAATGAGATTAATTCCTAATTTTTAATTCCTAATTAAAGAATGATGAGGATATCGTCCTCACGCATGATGAGATAGTCAACACCTTCGTGGCTCAATTCTTGTCCAGAATATTTACCATACAATACGATGTCTCCTACACTGACGGTCAAGGCAACGCCTTCTTTACCGGGTCCAACGGCGACAACCTCGCCACGTTGTGGTTTTTCTTTTGCTGTGTCCGGGATGATGATACCACCCTTTGTCTTCTCTTCCGCAGGAGCGGGTTTCACAACTACTCTGTCGTTTATCGGCTTCATAGTCCTTAAATTTTTTAGTTTTGTTAAATGAATTAAATAAAGTTTGACGTTAATAAGCGTCAAAAACATGTTTTATCTATGTTTCCAACGACTACTCACTATCATTTCTCGTGCCACCCGCCTTTTGACTGACAAAATTGCAGATGTGCTCTCAAAAAGTCGGCAAATGTAGCCATTTATACTGAGGGGGGTCATTTTGACAGGTTATTTTGTCAATAAATAAAAAATCACAGGTTGATAAGCGGACTTTATGGATAGAAACCTATTTTCGTCATTTCGAGTCGTTCCTCAATTTTATTAGGTTGATTCAATTCAAGCAGTTTAATTGTTGCTTCACCAATACTGGTTAAGGGGTGAAGCATACCGTTAACAGCCTCAAAGTGTTCAAACCAGTTTTGAGTTCGAGGATTTAATAATGGAATGAGTGCGCCACCAAATTCAAGAATGGTGCTTATATTAGGTCCTTTTTTCCAGTTGCAAGGTGAGCAAGAATGAGCGAGGTTATTTGGGGTGTTTGGGCCACCATGTTGTGTACCAATTATATGGTCAACATGATAATCATAACAGGATAAATATTGAAGTACACGGCAATATTCGCAACGGAATCCTGCTCGTGCAATGACTAATTTCCTTGTTGCGGGGGAAATATAAACACTCATTGTCCACTCAGTTTTTGAAGTGCTTTGGCTTTTGCCAATCTAACAATATGCTCTACTGTCATATGCCTTTCCATTTCGGCATTTTCTTCGGGTGTCAACCCGACAGTTTTGTTTTTTTCGAGCAATTCATTGACACGAGCCTGAGCCTTCGGTGTTGCTTTATAGGCTATCACACGACGTGGAGAAAGGCTTGCAAGAAATTGAGCCAAATCGTCATAAACTGAATTATATTCTAAGACCATCTTTTTATTTTTATTTTAATAGTAGAACTTTCTACAAAAATACAAAATTCTTCATGGCTTTTCAAAAACGATTAACCGCTTGTTTTAAATATTGAAGGAAACCTTTACTTCATTAGTGTTTTCAATCCGCGTATTCCACTTTAAAATTATCAATATAGGCGGATGCTTTGTTGGGGTACCACACATAGGTTTTAAAAACATCCCTAACATCAGTGGTTTGACTTGAAGTACCAATAATTGAAACTGAATACCATTGATGCGCCGATTTGACTTGAGATTCTAAGGTATAGTTTTTCCAATCGGCTGACTGTCCTGTTGTTGTAATCGTTTGAAAAACAACACTTGGCACTTGATTCACATCTTCAACATACACATCAAAAGAGACTTTGAAACGATGTTCTTGTTTTGTAAAATAACTGCTGATAGAGCCTTCCATACCTGGCGCAAAAGGGTGTTTTTCATCTAATTTGATGATAAACGTAGCCTGTTTCGTTCGGGAATGGTCTTGGTTAGGGTATTCTATTGTTTCAAAATCATTAAAAAACAAAGGTTTATTGGCGGTCAGTTGGTGCATATAGGCAGTATCTGTCTGAAAAACAAACGTTTTGAAAGTACCTCCCCATATAAAATCGTGGTGTTGAAACGAATCAATTAATTGAAAACGTCTATCATTTTTAATGGTATCAAAAGGGACTTTGTACATACCGCCTGCAAAAATACTTTCCCACACCAAAAGGCTTTTTTCAGGCACAGGTTCCCGTTTTAGAATCTGATGAAAACTGCGATGACGCGGGTCTTCAAAAGGATTTAAGCCAAAAATCATATCAATGTACATGCCTTCTGAATAGAGCGAATAACCCTCCTTTTGTATTTTATCTTTGTATTTCGCAGCTGCTTCATATTGCGTCAATTGTGAAGGATGCAGGTTGAAATCAATTTGCCAATTGAGGTTCCGATATAAAAAAACAACAGCCAGAAGCACTAAAAGCCCTCTTACATACATGGACGGCAGTTTTGGCAATCCCTTTTCGACCCCCTCAGTAATAAGGTTCGCACCACGCGAACAAATGATGCCCATCATAGGCGCAACGCACAACATCACCCGCATCAATCCTTGTGACGAAAAAATACCATACGCCCAAAACAATGAATGAGCAATGAAATAGGCGACGAAAATGCCATAAGCCAACCACATTTCATCAACATCAAAAGGCATCTTCTTTTTTAGAAACATTATCAAACGCCTCAAACCATCCAATAAACCAACGACAAGCATAAAATACACAAAACCGCCCGTTACCCAAGGCAGATTAACTATGAAATCATTCCATTTGCCAATGCCATAAACATGATCTGTGGTGGCATAAACCATTTTATTGAACACCCAAAGCAAGGATCCATGCGTCGAATAACCTGCAAAACTGTAAAATATATGTCCGAAAGCCAAAAACGGTATGTATTTCCACTGCTTCCGAATGGCTAAATATATTATGAGCACACAAAAGATAATCAAGGCTTCTGACCGAATGAAAGGTAGAAACGAAGCCAAAAAAGTACCCCAAAAAAAACGTTCCCGATGGTATAACCACACGCAATACACCAATGCAAAAGCGAACATTGGCTCTGTCAAACCTGACAACGTATGTGTCAAAACGCGTTGTTGCGCCACAACAAAAAGCGGCGCCAACCAAGCATGTGGTATTTGAAAACGACAAGCCAATTTATAGGTCAGTATCAAGGAAGCTGTCAATAGTGCAACATTCATCAACTTCACACCGACCAAACCGAATTGCGCAAAAGGAGCAGAAATGAGGACAAATAAGGGCTTCGCCCAATGATTGAAGAAGTATTTTGGAAACAAAAAAGCATCTCTGCTATAAAAAAAATGGGAAATACTGTCGCCGTCGTCACCAGTCCCTTTGGCAAAAATAGCGATGCCGCACATGATGACAAAAAACAAACCTATACCTATATATGTGAAACGCTTTTCTGCTGCCGAATTCATTGCTTGTTCTGTTTGATATTTTCCAAATAAGAACACAAAGGAGCGAAAAAGATGGGGTTCAAAAGAATAATGGTTGTATTTTTTTCAGGTTTTTTGAAGGTATAGAAAAAAGATTACAACGTAACTCGGTTTCAAACCCGAGCTACATTCAACCAAAACTCTTATAAACTGCCACAAAATGTGCTATTGTGCCTAATAAAGTTAAACAATGCCAAATGGCATGTGTGTATTTCCGGCTACGCCATTTGTAGAAAATAATACCAATCATATAAGCAAAGCTGCCGTATAAAATCCATTCAAATACCTCAAAACTCATCGTTTTTGAAATGGGTTTGGCAACAAATATCAGCATCCAACCTAAGAAAACGTAAAGCGAAATGGACAGCCATTCCAATTTTCCTGTAAAAAATAATTTAAAAACGATACCTAATATAATGATACTCCACATAGTTGCCATAAAAAACACGGCATCGTCAAAAGGTATGTATCTGAAAATGATGGGCGTATAAGTGCCGCCAATCAATAGGAAAATGCAGATATGGTCACAGATATGCAATATATTTTTCTTACGTGGCTGTTGAACAGCATGGTATATTGTTGAGGACAAATACGTTGCCAACATGCCGCCGCCAAAGATACAAACCGTTAGTACTGAATAGTTTGCACCATAGTTTGCGGCTTGTTTCATTAAAATAGGCATGGCTATTAATGTAAATACAATGCCTAAACCATGTGTTAGGACATTGACTTTTTCTTCTTCGAGCGTTTGTGCGCGGTAGTTTTTCATTTTTTATATTGTTAAAGAGACCACAGATGACACTGATTTTTGACAGATTTTCACTGATTTTTCTTTTGTCACCCCAGAGGAACTAAAAAAATCAGTGAAAATCTGTCAAATCAGTGTCATCTGTGGTCTAAACTAAGTAACTCCTATTTTGCCATGATTTCAAAAACTTGTTCTAATCTATTACCATTGGCATCTACTAACGTTAAACGGTGTTTGCCTATGGCTGGTTGTAGAGCGATTTGATGAAACGTTTTTGTGGTTGCTATAAACTCATTGTCTAAATGCCAATAGATTTGAGCATCGGCTTCACGGTGGGCAACTCGGAAAATGGTTGCGCTGGGTTTGCCATCAAAATCTATGGGAACGTATATTTTTGTAATAGATTTTGGATAAATCAACTGCATGGGGTTGACTTTGCTTTCAACCGTCCGACAATCGGCTCTATACTGAGGGGGTGCTTGATAGTTTGGATGTCGGGGTTTGAAGTAAAACTCCTGCAAAGGCGGCAACAAAAACCACGGGCGATGCACCATATTTTGCGGCTCTTCACATTCGCCAGTGACTTGAAATTTCTCTGTTTTATCCAAATGAATGAGTTGATGAAAAAAGCAGGATTTGACTTTTATACCTGTTTTTGTTGCCCAAACTGTGTCTTTTTCACATAAATCAGTAGCTCTGTAACCACTTTGACGGCAGACTTCTATTTTCATCATATCGTCATAGGGTTGTTCAAACCATTCGTTTTTAGTCGGCAAGGCATTGAAAACATCGAAAAGTATCGGCGCCGCTTTTTCAACGCCAATCAAGCCTGGACGACCTTCGCCATCGGCATTGCCAACCCAAACACCCACTGCATACTGAGGGGTCAAACCGACTGCCCAAGCATCACGAAAACCGAAACTCGTTCCTGTTTTCCAGGCGATTGTTTTTGAGGAATTAAACAACTCCCAGTTGCCTTCGCCATCGGGACGTTCCACTTCTTTCATGGCATCTAATGCTAACCATGACGCAGAAGCCGACAATACTGAGGGGGTCTCTTGCGTCGAAGATTTTAAAGAAAAAAGGGGTTTGTCTTTATTTTTTTTTAAAACATAATTCGCTGAACGCCAATCATTTGTCGCATATTTGTTTTGCAATGTGTACCAATGTTTTGCCGTTCGAGCCATTGAAGCATAGGCGTTTGTAATTTCCCAAAGAGAACCTTCTCCCCCACCCAAAATCATGGTTAAACCATAATGGTCAGGTGAATTGGTGAAACTGGTTATCCCTAATTTTTTCAAATGATGATAAAACTTTTCAATGCCATATTGATTCAACAGACGAACAAACGGAATGTTGAGCGAACGCGCTAAGGCACGACGTGCAGGAATCACTCCGTCATAAGTTTCCGAATAATTTTCAGGATGATAACCGCCAATTTCGGTAGGAATATCAACGAGTAAAGAATTGGGCAAAATTTCGCCCTCTTGTTGCGCATAGGCATATAAAAAAGGCTTCAAAATACTGCCTGTTGAACGTAAAGAAGGTATAACATCTACGTCTTCGCCATGCTCCTTCCCTGCCCCGATGATGTTGCCGCAATAAGCCAAAACATTGCCTGTTTCAATGTCTGTTACAAAAACAGCAGCGTTGTGGATACCATTGGAAATCAATGTATTATGATGAATTTGAAGGATGCTATTGACTTGCTTTTGCAAACCTTCATCTATTGTAGTCCTTACCCGTGAGCGTTTTCCTGTTCTGAAAATTTGCTCTTTAAAAACCCTATCGAGCAAATGTGGGGCGGATTGTGGCAACGACAAAGGCTGGTCGGGCAAGGGTTCTTCTTTCGCCAATTCGCCCGAAGCACGGTCAATTTTACCCCTCAGTATCAAACGTTCCAAAAGGCGATTTCTTTTGTTGAAAAGGGCTTGCCGATTGCGGGTAATGTGTATAAGTGATGGTGCATTTGGCAAAACTGCCAACATAGCCGATTCTGCCCAGGTCAATTGGTTCGGGCTTTTGCCAAAATAACGCCACGATGCGGATTCAAGACCCACAACATTGCCGCCAAAAGGGGCATTTGAGGCGTATAACAATAAAATATCGTTCTTAGTATAAGTCACTTCAAGGCGCA
Source organism: Saprospiraceae bacterium (assembly GCA_031367705.1). GTDB lineage: Bacteria > Bacteroidota > Bacteroidia > Chitinophagales > Saprospiraceae > JAAFJT01. Next base: position 17,723 of record JANLQI010000286.1, read on the forward strand.
TTGCCATAGTTGCCTCGACAAGTTTAGTCCATATATTTCGAGGTTGGTTCTTACGTGCCATGCGTATTGTTTGCATAGTAAGGGTTGAGCCGCCACTCACAACGCCTTGATGCTTAATGTTTTGACCAATAGCTCGAAACAACGAAAAAAGATTCACACCAGGATGATAAAAGAATTGGCGGTCTTCAAATTCCAATAAACAGGTGATGAATTTTTCTGGTAAGGTATCGCTGGGCGGAAAACGCCATTGCCCGTCGGCTGCAATGCGGGCATTGAGCAAAGCACCATCGTTTGCTTCCAAAACCATACTTGTTGGGTCGTCAAACAAGGGTTTTGGCAGACAAAACCAAAAACCGATAAAAAGAACGCAAAAGCCTATTTGCGTTTTGCGGCGGTGTTTTTCTAAAAAGAAAATAGTGAGATTTTGCAGTTTTTGAAACATAAATGACTTTAAATAAGGCACAAGTTTCGGATTTTTTATTGACAAAAAAGAAAAATACTGAGGGGGGCTCTCGTGGTCGTTTAAAGCGGTCAAAATCTGGTTTTAGTTAACATTTTCTTAAAAAGAAAAACAGTATTAAACTTCATTGTATTATTGTCGTCTTAAAATCAGTTCTCAATAAAAAGGACTAGAATTTGAAGGTAAAAAATATTTATTACAATTAAAAAAACAATGTTGTTGATGAAAAAAGTAATCGTTTTATTCGCAGTTATGACAGTTTTTGCTGTTAATTCTTTTGCTCAAGGCAACGCACAAGCAAGTGCGAACAAAACAGGCGTGGAAGCGCCAAAACAGGAAAGCTGGAAAAACGTTTTGGGTTTGACCAAAGAGCAAGACATGAAAATGAAAGAAATCGGCAAAGCTTATAAAGAGAAAAGTGAAGCCCTTAAAGCCGATGAGGCGATGGACAAAAAAGAGAAAAAAGCTAAAATGACTGCTCTTCAAGCGACAAATGACGGTGATATGAAAGCTATTTTGAGTACTGAACAGTATAATAAATGGATTGAAGTTAAAAAAGAGCGCAGCGAATTGAAAAAAGCGCAACAGGCTGCAGAAGCACCTAAAAACGACTAATTTAACAATAATTATATTGAAAAAGCCCATAGGTTTCGGTCTGTGGGCTTTTCTTTTTAGAACACATCTGCGTTAGATGAAGTCTAAAAAAGTTTAAAAACCAATTAAGTTAAAGAACTCTTAAACTCGGAAAACTCTTTAAACCGCATCATAAAACCTTCGTCTTAAATGTATTCTCAACGTATGAGAATAGAATTCGAAGGAAAAATATTGATTTAAAAATTTAAACAGTTATTCACACATGAAAAAAATAATCGTTTTATTCGTCGCCATCTTAGCTTTTGCTGCCAACAGTTTTGCTCAATCCGCTACACAAATTGAAACGGAGAATAAACCTAAAACGGAGAAAGTTAAAGGAAAAAAAGGAGGCAAAGGCAAACGCGCTGGAAAAATGGACATGAAAAAGGAATTGAACTTGACAAGTGACCAATCCAGCAAAATGAAAAATATTGGGAACACCTACAAAGGCAAAATGAAAACCTTGAAAACCGATGAAACTTTGAGCAAAGATCAGAAAAAAGCTCAAATGGCTGAAATGAAAAAATCACATGATGCTGAATTAATAGGTGTTTTGAATGCAGACCAACACGCAAAGTTTACCGACATGAAAAAACAACGCCATGAAAAGATGAAGGCGCACAAAGGTGAACATAAAGGCAAAGGTAAAAAGAAAGGTGGTACTGAAACTGCACCTAAATCGAATTAAACAATGATTTAAAATCGCATGAAAAAGCCCGCTGATTTCGGTCAGCGGGCTTTCTTTTTGTATTAATGCGTAATTTTGGGGAGGTATAAGTAATGATGAATGATGAATGATAAATGATGAACGATGAATGGACGTAAAGCGTTGATTATCAAATATCAGTACGGAATCCAATTTCCTATTCATTTTCTGTTTACTATACCTGGATGGCACCTGTAGTCAAAAAAAACTAAAAATACCATCTTTTAAACGCCTCAATTGCCTCATATTCAGGCAAACCCAAAGCGTCAAAAGCCTGTGCCGTTCCTCTGTTCCGTTCTTCGGCACGTTGCCAAAACTCCCTTGAATCTGAACCAGGGAACAACGGACGGTCTTTCTGACTTTGGTGTTTGAATATCGCCCGACGTTTGCGCAACAATTCATCTGGGCTAATCGGCACAGCCATATCAATGTTTTCCAATTCCCATTCATGCCAAGCACCGCGATAAAGCCAAACGGTGCATTGTCGCATCCATTCTTCATGTTTCAACTCTGTTATAGCTTGAAAAATGGCATCTAAACACACCCGATGCGTACCATGTGGGTCGCTCAAATCACCTGCGGCATAAACTTGATGCGGTTTTATCTCCGTCAATAAATCTTTGATGATGTCAATATCTGCTCTACTGAGGGGTTTCTTTTTTATCGTACCTGTCTCATAAAAAGGCATATCGAGGAAGTGCGGAACGACATCTTCGCTGACGTAACGACAACCCGCTTTGGCTTCTCCACGACGGATTAGACCTTTTAGTTTTTGAACATCAGGCGCATCCACTTCACCTGCTTTTTTGTCGTGTATTTTTTGTTGAATACTGTCAAACATCGCTTGAGTGACGCTTTTATCTAAGCCAAACATGTCATGAAAGTCATTCATAAAGTCTGCAAAACGCACCACGTCGTCATCGAAAACGGCAATATTTCCAGAGGTTTGGTATGCCACATGCACCTCATGACCTTGGTCACTGAGACGAATGAATGTGCCACCCATAGAAATCACATCGTCATCGGGATGCGGACTAAATATAATGACACGTTTGGGAAATACAGAAGATGTTTCAGGACGATTGAGGTTGTTATCACCTGTTTTACCACCGGGCCAGCCTGTAATCGTATGACGTAACTGATTGAAAACCTTGACATTAATATTGTAGGCGCTGTCGTATTCCGTTACCAAGTCGCTCATACCGTTTTCGGCATAGTCACGTGTGGTTAACTTCAAAATTGGTTTTTCTTCTTTTTTACTCAACCAAATCAAAGCCCGTTTGATAAGACTTTGGTCACTCCAATCACATTCACGCACGAGCCAAGGCGTTTTGAAACGGGTTAATTCCGAAGCGGCTGCGGCATCGAGGTAGAAAGTTGTGTTGCTGTGTTTTTGAAGATAAGTGGCGGGTACATGGTCGCTGATTTCTCCTTCAACCGTCTTGCGAATGATGTGCGATTTGCCTTCGCCCCAAGCCATTAATATAATGTGTTTGGCTTCCATAATCGTCCCAACGCCCATTGTGATGGCTTTGCGTGGTACGTATTCCTCGCCAAAGAAATCGCTGGCAGCATCCGTAACGGTTAAGTGGTCGAGCGTAATCATACGTGTCCGTGAATTGATACCTGAACCTGGCTCATTGAAACCGATGTGACCCGTGCGACCAATGCCCAAAATTTGAAGGTCAAGCCCACCACAGGCTTTCATTTTGTCTTCATATTTTTTGCAAAATTCTGCCACATTCGTTTTGTCAAGCGTACCATCTGGAATATTGATGTTTTCAGGCAGAATGTCCACGCTGTCGAACAAATGTTCCTTCATAAAGCGCACATAACTTTGCAAAGCATCAGGTTGAATCGGGAAATACTCATCCAAATTGAAAGTGATGACATTTTTAAAACTCAAACCTTCTTCTTGATGCAAGCGCACCAATTCTGAATAAACAGAAGTTGGCGTAGAGCCTGTGGCGAGTCCTAAAATACACATTTTGCCTTCTGCGGCTTTGCTGCGAATGAGGTCAGCAATTTGACCTGCAACGACATGAGATGCTTCTTTTGACGTTTCGTAAACGAGGGAATTGATTTTCTCCAATTGGTTATCCATTTTTAAATTTTTAGTTTGATGAATACTTTGAAAAGACTGATTGTTTAAATAACACTTTGAGCGCACAAATTATGCTTTGCCTATTACTTCTAAGAATAATCGTTATAAAAAAAACGAAATGACGGTGTATTTTTGTGTTTTGAAAAAAAAGTAGTCGAATTAGACAAGATAAAGGAAAATACTGAGGAGGTATAAAATTAGAAGTTCTTTCAAAATATGAGTCATCCCAAATTTTATAACAATAAAAAAGATAGGAAAAATCACCTTTTAAATAACCTTAAATCCCTTAAATTCCTTAAACGATGACGAAATAATACTCATTTCTTTTACCGTTTAAGGAATATAAGGGATTTAAGGTCATTTAAGCAGTATTGTTATAAAATTCGGAATGACTCATGTTTTGATGATTCTAATTGCATGAAATTAATAAAAACTAAAGACAATGGTACGACCTGCTGAAATTGATGATGTGGACAGACAAATTCTGTCAATACTGATGAAAGATGCAAAAATTCCTTATACAGACGTTGCCAAAATGATTCATGTATCGGGCGGAACGGTGCATGTACGCATGAAAAAAATGGAAATGATGGGCATTGTAACAGGTGCTAATTTGACGATTGACTACGTTAAGTTGGGCTACGACATCAGTGCTTTTTTAGGCATTTACCTTGATAAAAGTTCGCTTTATGATGAAGTAGCAGACCAGTTAAATCAAATTCCAGAAGTCGTTGCGGCACATTATACAACGGGTATTTACAGTATTTTTGCAAAAATCGTTTGCCGAGACACCGCTCATTTGAAATCAGTTTTGCACGACAAAATCCAAAAAATTGGCGGCATTCAGCGTACAGAGACATTTATTTCGCTGCAAGAGAGCATAAATCGGCCTGTGGATATCGGTTTTTGATATATTTAAAATTGGGTATGTTTTTTGAATGTAAGTTATAGGTTTTTCAAATTCAAAAGAACTTGATAGGCTTTATACTCATATTTCATAAAATGCGTTTTAAACAGCAACCCATGTCCATTTCTACTTTCTACAAATATAAGCATTTAACCATGTTATTGGCTTTCACATTTTTACAGTCCAATCTTTTGTGGGCTCAAACGTCGAAAACGTCTTTATTGCCCCCCCTCCCCGAAAACATCGGGATTTCGTCCCTCAACAGTATTTCAAAAGATTTTGTCCAACAAGATGTCGTTTATAATGTTACAGAATTTATGGGTTTAACAGCCATTGAGTTGTTGCCAAATAGGTTGTTTCAAAAAGACACAACGGAAATTCCAATACCGCCAACTGTTCCCAAGCCCAACGAAATCGCAACGACTGAACCACAAGCAGAAGCTGTTGAGACACAACAAACGGAAATACAAACGGATGTTCAAATCGTCGGAAACACGGTTCTAACGCCTTTTTACCAAGATTCTACTTGCATTGACCTTACTTTTGACAGCGTTTCGATTGTTCAAATTACAGATAAATACGTTGAAATCGAATATTCAATCATCAACAAAGGCAATGCACCTGCGCCTATTTTTGGTGAAAAACGCTCTACTTCGGACAATGTAGCCGTTCATTTTTACTATTCAGGTACTCCTCGATTGACACGCGGGGCGATATTGGCTGATGGCATTTATTTGACAGAAGGTTTGAAGGAAACGAAAGGAATGCTTGCACCCAATGCCGTTTACAAAAACAGATTCAAATTGTCGCTCGAAAAAAAGAACCGTTTTTATGGTGTTATCATCTTGCAACTCGATGTTTTTGATGTCCTCAGACATGAATGTGATGAGACAAATAATATTTTTGCCATCGTACCTAAATGGTATTGAAATAATGGCGAAATTGCGCCGTAAATCATAACATTTTTCAGTAGTGAGGCCGTGATTTTAAATCACCGCCTCACTTTTACAAAAGTATAAATAATTAAAAATCAATCACTTAAAATGAAATTTACTTCTATTTGCGTTCAAGAACTCGAAGAAAAACGCACCACTCGCCCGCATACATTACCCATTTACGCCACGTCCAGTTTTGATTTTGAAAGTGTTGACCAAGGCATGGATATTTTTTCTGGCAAAGAAAAAGGACATTTATACAGCCGTTTCGCCAATCCGACTGTTGATGCGATAGCAGATAAAATTGCCGCACTTGAAAGTTATGGTACAGGCGTTGAAGCCACGGCGATTATGACCTCTTCGGGCATGGCAGCCATCTCAACTTTGATGTTAGGCGTTTTGAAAACGGGCGATAAGATTTTGACACAAGGCAACCTTTATGGTGGTACTACGGAGTTGTTTTTAAAACTCCTTCAACCTTTGGGCATTGAAACCTTAATGGTTGATTTACAAGACATTACAGCCGTTGAAAAAACGATAAAAAGCGACCCCTCAGTAAAAATGCTCTATTTTGAGTCTTTGGCTAACCCTTCGTTGGCTTGTGTAGATATAAAAAAATTGGTGGACATTGCCCATGAAAACGGGATGTTAACTACGATTGACAATACTTTTACTACGCCTTATTTGTTAAAACCTTTTGCGTTGGGTGTTGATTTTATCATTCACTCTACAACAAAATACATCAATGGACACGGTAACTCGACGGCGGGTGTCATGCTCGGAAAAGATAAAGTTTTGATGAAAGAAAAGGTGTTTACAGCGATGAAATTGACGGGTACTAATTGCAGTCCGTTTGAAGCATGGTTGACGTATAATGGCTTGAAAACCATGCCTTTACGTATGCGTCAACATTCTGAAAATGCTTTACACATTGCTGAAAAATTGGAAGGGCACCCCTCAGTATTAAAGGTCAATTACCCTGGTTTGCCATCACACCCTGACCATAAAATGGCTAAAAAACAATTGCAAAATGGATTCAGCGGCATGTTGAGTTTTGAATTGGTGGGTGGTTTGGAAGCAGGTTTGGCTTTTATGAACAAAATAAAATTCTGTTCGCTTGCCCCAACGATGGGTGATGTGGATACTTTGATTTTGCATCCTGCATCTATGTCTCATCTGCGTATTCCGCGTGAAGTGCGTATGGCAAATGGCATCACAGATGGTTTGATTCGCCTCAGCGTAGGTATTGAAGATGTGGAAGATATTTTAGCAGATTTGCTTCAAGCAATGGGTTAGAGAATTAGGAATTAGGAATTAGGAATTTACGTTATTAATTCCTAATTCCTAATCATTGGTGTTCAACTATCCATTAAGTTTAAAATCCCAAGCAATAATATGCCATTCCTTGCCATTCAAATCATCAAAAAAGACATGTATCGTTTCAAAACCGATGCGATGATGCGCTGCCAATGAACGTCCGTTGTCAGCCGCCACTTCCGTCACTGCGAAATCATAACGGTCTGAAAATGCTTGTCGATGTTCTGTATAAATACCTTCTAAAACGCCCATACCTCGATAACCCGCTTTCACACAAACTTGTCCAACGAGATAATATTTTTGTTCCCGACAAGGCTTACCTTTATAGTCCAATTGGGCAATCATATCGAGCATGGGTATCGCTGCTTCAATTGTTTTTGTCGCTTCAATCGTAGAAACAAGAGCGTAACCAACCACTTGATTGTCCGCACGAGCGATGATTTGTGGTTCATCTGACATCATACGTTCTATGATTTTAGGATTATAAACAAAAGACACATAACCTTGACTATCAATGGTTTGTGGGTCTAAATTTGAAGGCAAATTTTCACGTTGCAGTTCAAGCAAACTATTTATTTCATCTGGTTTTAAATGTCCAATCTCGTAGTTATTCATCTTTGTCGTAATTTTTCACTTATCACTTTTCATTTTTCCCTTAAATTTTTGGCTTAAATTTATATTTATTTTCAAAGTTACCCAACCCCTCCCTATGTTTTGGGTGTCTTTACTAATAATTAAACTTTTCAAACGTCCGTTTTGAACGAAAATGAAACCGAAATAGTCACAGGATGTACACGCAATGAGCGTAAATATCAAGAAATTTTGTATCGCCGGCACTTCCCTGCGATGATACAAATGTGCTTGCGCTATACAAACGGCGACCGTGAACGAGCTTTGGAAATATTGAATGACGGTTTTTTAAGAGTTTTTAAAAAAATAGACACTTTTGCTTTCAAAGGCTCGCTCGAAGGTTGGATTAGACGCTTGGTTTTTCATGCTATTTCGGACTATTTTAAGCAAAATAAGACTTATTTAGATTCTGTCGTCTTTTCTGAAGTGTTGCCGGAGGCAAAAATAACGCAACATACTGAGGGGGTGCTTTCAAATTTGTATTACGATGATTTATTAAAAGTAATTGACAAACTGCCGCCTGCAACTTGTAAAGTTTTTACATTGTATGCCATAGAAGGCTTAAATCATGCTGAAATCGGGGAACAATTGAATATTTCAGTAGGTACTTCAAAGTGGCATTTGTCAACAGCACGGGAGCAATTAAGGAAATTATTGGATTCCAAAACGAATGTAACTATTTGATAATCAAGACAAAAAGAAAGAAATGAAAGGTATTATTTTTATAGTCGCAATAGCCGTTTTAACAACTACTTCAAATTGCACAAAGCAAAATGAAGAGTGTTTAACTAAATGTAGTCAAGTTGGCGTAGCGGGGTCTTGTAAGGCACTTATTAAGAAATATTATTACGATAAGACCGAAAAGAAATGTAAAGAATTCATTTGGGGCGGCTGTGACGGTGTCGTTCCGTTCCAAACTTTAGAAGAATGTCAAAGCTGTGGCTGTAAATAAAAGAACATGAAAAAAGACAATCATAACGATTTTGAAAATCAAGGTTGGGACGCGATGGTGCAAAGCCTTGACCGAGAAATGCCCGTTGAGAAGAAGCGGCGTGGATTCTTGTGGCTTGCCTTTTTTATAGGTTTAACGGCTTTTATTGGCGGTGGCTTTTGGTATGTAAATACTAAAAGTCCTGTAAAAACAATAGATAAAACAGAATCAAAAGCTATTGTTGATGTTCAAATATCTAAAAATACTGAGGGGGTGCAAAATACCTACAACATCAAGAAGGAAAATAAATTAATTGATTTTAATAAAAATAAAAAAGTTATTGTTGACAAAATCAATAAAGACAACAATAGTTTAAGTTTAATTGAAAACAATAAAATTATTGACAATAAGGACATTCAAATCAATAACAATCATTTAAGTTTAATTGAAAACAATAAAATTAAAGAAAATAATTTTATTCAAAACAATAATAGTTTAAATTCAAAAGAAAACATTAAAGCCGAAGGAAGCGAGTTCAATCAAAATAATAGTACTGATTTAAGTTTAATTAAGAATAATATCAATGATTTAATTCTAAATGATAATAATCAAAATTCAGAGAACAAAACCAATTTTAGTTCAATAGAATTATTGAACAAAATAAAAATAGCCCCCATCAGTATAGAGCGAGATACAAATGAATTAAAATACATTGATCTTTACGTGCATCCATTAGTATGTGTCACTGGAAATACGGCGATAATCAACAATGAAATATTAATATCAAAAACACGATTAGGTATCACAACAGGCATGCACACCGAAAAAGGGCAAAAAACAGACGGTTTTCAAGCTGGTTTAGTTATTTTCAAACCTTTGATTTATCATTGGTCTTTAAGTTCAGGTTTAAATTTCAGACAAACACAAACATTCGGTGATAGTATTTCTTATTTTAAAACCGAATATTTAGCTAACGCCTCTGTGACAACTAATTTACAAAGTGGTACACCTATTTCATTAGATAAATTGTATTATTTAGAAGTACCTATAAGCATTCAATATAAATTAAAAAGGAAATTTGCTTTTTCAACAGGTTTGAAAACATCTTACTTAATTGGTCAAAGCGTAAAAGAAAATGGTACTGCTGTGTATTTTGTTAAAAGCAGTTTTACTTCTCAAAATTCTTATGATTTACTCAATAAAGTTAATACAAAAACTTTAGGTCTGAATCGGTGGGATATTTCTTTAATGGGTGGCTTTAGTTATTTACCATCTAAACACATTCAATTAGGTTTGAGATATGATTTAGGTTTTACCAATATTATTAATCGAACAAACTGGCATGCTTATAATCGTTATTTAAGTCTAAATGCTGTTTATTTATTTTAGAAGTGAAGTATAGTAGACAGAAATTTGAATAGTTTTTATTTTTTTTTGAAAAAAAATAAAAACTA
>JANLQI010000304.1:0-16348 GCA_031367705.1 Saprospiraceae bacterium
AAATTTAAGACAAAATACTGAGGGGGGTAAATTTTTGGAATCACTGCATAAATCGCTTCCTGATGGCAATAAAAACGATAAGAAACGCAGAGTAATAAATAAAAAACGGAATTATGCAATCTATCCAATCGAAAGCCAACATAACAGACATAATTAAAAGCTGAAAACCCAATCCGTAAATGGACATAAGGCTCATAAACCAATTGGGAAACTGCTGGGCAGCAACCGCTTTTTTATCCATTTCATAGATGATGTTGTCAAATACACCATAGAAGAGTTTGTAAAAAAAGAACAAAATATTGACCGTTGTTTGGCTTTCATTTTCAAAGGCTATGGGTGCTTTGTCCTCAATGATACGACTCGTTTGGTCGCTCCCTTTGTAATTGTTTCTGACAATCACGTAGTAATAATTGTAAAGCGTTCCTTGCAATTGAATGCAAAAAAAGGCTAAAAATGTATAAAACCAAGACCCCTCAGTAATGTAGCCAAATGTAATCAATAATAACAGATTTAGAATGATATCAAAATTAGAATCCAAATAACGACCTGAATAAGAAGGTGTATTTTTAACCCTTGACAACTCGCCATCTGCTGCATCAAGAATGGATTTTAGAATCAAAAAGAAACCAGCTGCCCAATAATAATGATTCAACATACAAGCAATAGCCAACAAACCTGAAATGGCAAAAGCAAAGGTCACATGAATGGGTGTTGCGGCTGTGTGTTTGAGCTGCCGAGCAATCCAATTCGCTACGGGTCGCCCATAATCTGAAAAATCTAAGAATTGATGGCTTTTATTAAGTTTTGACATCTTATTACAATAAGCTTTTGGCGGGTGTTTGAAAGTGCAAAGTAAGGGGATGATTTAAAATCATCCCCTTACTTAATCACATCCATAATGTAACAAAGCGCATTTTGTTTTGAAAACAAGCTAAATGAGTGAAAAAAAACAGAAAATCATCAACGATTGGGCATCAAACCTTGTCAAGTGCTTGTGCGGTTCGAGCAAAAGGCTTTAAACCACGATACAATATAATGGCAGACAAACACGAACTCACCATCATAGATATGGACATGGAGAGCATGATGGTTTGCGGCGTACCAAACACCCGATCATTGATAAATCCGACCAATAAAGGACCGCAGCCCAAGCCAATGATGTTGATGACAAAGAGATAAAAAGCGGAAAAGGTGCCCCGCATATTGGCAGGAATGATTTCTTGTAATGCTGCCGTTGCCGCACCATAAGGGAGCGAACTGGTGAAACAAAAAATAGAAACCAAAACGAGGGTTAATTCAAGTGGTGGTTTGCCATATATCGCAAGTGTTATCAGCATCGCCAATGCACCAATAGTTGAAGCCGTCATGCCTTGAACAGGCACGCGCATTTTAGCGTCCACTACTCCTTTTTTTGATAGAAAATCGGCATAACGTCCGCCTGTAATGACACCCAAAGTTGAAAAAACAGTCACTAATCCGCCAAACAGTACACCCGCTTGACTTGCTGTCATGCCATACAAGCGAATCAGCGAAGACGTTGTCCAAGATGTTGCACCATAACTCGCTGTTGCCATGAGGGCAATACCGACATTTAAACATAGGATGGCTTGACGATTGTCTTGAAAGTATTTTCGTATGTCCAAACCACTCGCCAACGTGTGCCCTGTCCCCTTACGGATAGGTTCACGAACCGTTGCCGCTATGATGCCGACAATAAGCAAGCCGGGCAATCCAACCATAAAGAAAACCGTTTGCCACGGGCGAACAGAGCCGATAATCGGTAATTCCCAAAGTCCTTCAACGCTGACCAATTTAATAATTAAAGCAACCAAAAGAATGGACAAACCCGAACCGAGATAAACGCCCATATTGTACATACCGAGCGCAGTACCTAATTTGTTTTTAGGAAAATAGTCCGTAATAATCGAATAAGCCGCAGGCGACAAAGCCGCTTCACCCACACCTACGCCCATGCGGCAGAAAAATAACAACCAATATGTATTCGCCAAACCACAGAGGGCAGTCATAATGCTCCAAACGGTAATACCGATGACAATAATCAATTTTCGACTGCGTCTATCCGCCAACCAACCAATTGGTAATCCTAAAAAGGTATAAAAGATGGCAAAACTGAACCCAATGAGCAGTCCGACTTGCGTATCGCTGACACCAAAATCTCGTTTAATAGGCTCAACCAGCAACGCCAATACCTGACGGTCAATAAAAGAAGAGATGTAAGCGACCATGAGAATAGAGACCACATACCATGGATAGCGCAAAGAAGGAGCTGTTGTCTGCATGAACCACAAGATTAAAGTTGATGGATGAATATCGTTTTATGAAAAGGCTTCTAAACTTAAAGCCTTGTTGTGTTCGTAAAAATATGTTTTAATACTTGGATTTCGTTTAAAATGAGTGATTAATTTGAATGAATTATAGAGTACAATTTTAAAGATCCCCCCCCTCAGTATTTTACCTTATTTCAGATGTTTGATAAAAAAACAATTGAAGTAAAGTTTAACCTAAATTAACAATCCATCAACTTCGTTTAACCCCTTATCATCGCCACATTGCCTACTTTTGTCGCTAAGTTCAAATAGTAGAAATGCTTTATGGTTAACTTTCGGACTTAAATCAGTCACCAACATCAACAATCCATAATATTACGGAATGAAAAAGCTCTTTACAGTCTTCACCCTTGTTTTGTGTTTTGGGTTTACCCAAATCTCTGCTCAAAAATTTGCCATAACGGGTACTGTCGTGGACAGTGCGGGAAAAGGTATGCACAACGCGACTGTTTTGCTACTGGCCGCAACCGATTCGTCGCTTGTTTCTTTTAGTCGCACATCAGATAAAGGTGTTTTTACCTTAAAAAACGTGCCTGCTGCTGCGGATTATCTCTTAAAAGTCACTTTTGTCGGCTATGGGCCGTATTTTCAGGACATCCATAAAGATATTAAACCCGATGATTCGGGCATCGTTGACATCGGCGGTATCAACATGACCCCCCTCAGTAAATTGCTCGATGCAGCAACCGTAACGGGCTATAAAGACCCTGTGAAAATCAATGGCGACACCACAGAGTTTAATGCTTCGTCTTTCAAAGTTCAACCCAATGCCGTAGCTGAGGATTTGATTAAGAAACTACCAGGCGTAGAGGTTGCCAAAGACGGCACAGTAACAGCGATGGGCGAAACGGTGAAACAGGTCTATGTCAACGGCAAGAAGTTTTTTGGCAAAGACCCCAAAGTGGCTTTGCAAAACCTCCCTGCGGGTGCTATTGATAAGATAAAAGTGTATGATAAAAAGAGCGATCAATCCGATTTTTCAGGTATTGACGATGGCGAACGTGAAAAAACAATTGATTTGACACTCAAAGCCGATTACTCAAAAGGGACTTTTGGCAATGTCATGGCTGGCGGTGGTGCCGCAAAAGATGTGACAGATGCACGCTATATTGGCAAATTGTCGATCAATAAATTTTCAAAAAAGCAACAGATTTCAGTCTTAGGTTTAGGTAATAATATCAACAAAACGGGTTTTTCTGTTGACGATTATATGGGTTTTACGGGTTCATCACAGCGAGGTGGCGGCGGCGGCGGCGGTGGTGTCAGAATCCAACAAGGCGGCGGCGGTAATGGTTCGCAAACTGTGCCGCTTGATTTTGGCAATAATAAAGGCTTACAATCTGCTTTATCGGGTGGTTTGAACTTCAATAATCAGTTTTCACCTAATACAGAATTGAACCTAAGTTATTTTTATAATGATGTGATTAACAACCAAACCAAAGTCTCTCAACGTGAAAACTTCTTGACAAACGGGTCATTTAAAACGAATTCAACTTCAGATTCAAGGACTGAAAACCAAAACCATCGGGTGAATATTACGCTCGACCAAAAGATTGACACGTTTACCTCTTTGAAACTCACGTCTGTGTTGTCGGCAACGAAAAACTTTTCAAATTCAATATCTTTAACAGACAACTTGAAAAGCGATGATACGCCGCAAACGAGTAGTAATCAAGCCAATAGTAGTGAGGGGTCAGGTTTGAGTATGCAAAACAGCTTGTTGTTGCGCCGCCGTTTCATGAAAAAAGGGCGGACTTTGTCAACCAATGTCTTTTATAATGTCAATCAAAGTGACCGTAATGGTCTCTTAAATTCAGAAAATAGGTTTTTTAATGTTGGCTCAACAGGCACAACCAGAACCGACTCTATCAATCAAACCGACGACCGCATCAACAAGCGTGACAACTACGGGGCAACGGTTTCATTTACAGAACCCTTAGGTAATCGACAATATTTGGAAGCGAATTACAACTTTTCGACCACAACAAACAATGCTGACCGCGAAGTGTATGACCTGAAAAATGGTGAAAGTAAGTACAACGCGAATTTGAGTAATAAATACATCAACGATTATATTTATAATAAAACGGGCTTGACTTACCGCATCAATCGGAAGGAATGGAACTTGGCAACGGGTTTACAATACCAATACTCGACTTTGAAAGGCGAATTTATCTCTCGTGGAACGACTTTTGACCCTGTTAATTACAATTTCGTTTTGCCAAACGTGCGCTTCGATTACAACCCTGTTCAAGGAAAAAGTATGCGTTTCGCCTACGAAACAAGCGTCAGAGAGCCTTCAATTGACCAATTACAACCAATTCGCGACAATACCGATCCATTGAATATATACATCGGTAATCCAGAATTGAGACCTGAATACAACAACCGTTTTTCGGTCAATTTCAATCGGTTCAATCAGTCTAATTTCCATATGTTCTTTGGCAATTTCAACTTTACTTACGCCTCGAACAAAATATCAACAATGCAGACCGTTGATGCCTCTTTCCGTCGTGAAACAACACCGATAAACGTCAAAAACGACAAACAAGGTTTCGGTTTCTTCGGTTTTGGTATGCCGCTTTATAAGCAAATATTGCGTATGAATGCGACGGTAAATGCCAATGTCGGGCAGGGCATCGCCTTTGTAAACGGCGTTGAAAATGTGACGAATCGGACAGGTTTAAGCCTTGGTTTGCGCTTAAGTGTCAATATTAAAGACTCTTTCGACATCAATTTTAACGGAAGGATTCAAAGCAATCAGACGTCTTATTCTCTGAATAAGAACCAAAATCAGCAGTACTACAACTATACTTATGATGTTGAAGCCAATTATCGTTTACCTATGGGCTTTAGATTGAGTACCGATTTTGATTATTCTATCATCACAGGACAAACGTTTGGTACAACCGTAGGCATTCCGATTTGGGGCGCATCGTTGTCAAAATACATGTTTAAGCAAAATAAAGGTGAGTTAAAATTTGCCATTTTCGACATCTTAAACCG
Organism: Saprospiraceae bacterium; assembly: GCA_031367705.1. Classification (GTDB taxonomy): domain Bacteria; phylum Bacteroidota; class Bacteroidia; order Chitinophagales; family Saprospiraceae; genus JAAFJT01. The sequence continues at coordinate 5,355 of JANLQI010000304.1, forward strand.
CAACACAGGTATCAATCGTTCGGCAGATGTGAACTATATTTTGAACGAAGTGACCAGTTCGTTGGGGCGTTATGCGATGTTAACCTTCACGTATAATTTGAATCCGATGATGGGCGGCAATGGTTCTCGTGGTGGTGGTAATAGGGTGATAATGCAGCGGTTTTAAGCACTACAACGTAACGCCAACTTCCAGTTGGCGCAAACAACAACAGGCAAAGGCGTATTACCGCCCTTTGCCTGTTGTCGTTTTAAGCCTATCTTTTGTCGTCGGATTTATATTGAATTGCGCTTCAAAGTCGTCAATAAAGGCTTGAAAACTGTCTTCGTCTTTGTGTCTTTTGTAAACAATGTCGAAGTTAAGTTTTGTAAAAATGGCTGTAGCGTGGTTTTCATCGTACTTCCTTTTGGTTTTGTTTGTACGGTTTTCTAAGACTTGTTTTGGGTCGCTTTCAAACTTTGGGTTCTTTGAATATTGTCCATTTATACCATAAATTCCATTAAAAGTGTCCATATCTGCTAATATCAACGCTTCCAATTCCATAACAGCGAGGTAAAAAATGCTCTTGAAACTTATGCCTTTTTGAATAGTAGCAAACCATTGATTTCGAGTATCTCTCTTTGATTCGTTATCAAGGTCGCACATAAATATGACAGCATCTATTTCTTTATCTTTTACAAGCGGCGATATGGTTTGAATGATTTTTTTAGCTGCAAAAAGTTTCCCATTCAGTGATTTACCCAATGGAATGAACTCTGCTTTGCCTTTATACTGAGGGGTCAAAAAAGCCTCAAATGCACACGCATCGTTTTGATAGTTTTCGCCAATTATTCCGATTCTTATCATACTTCTTCGGGCATTTCCTCGTTCATAAATCCTGATAACATCCAATAATCGCTTAAAAAAGCCTCGTTTATCATGAATTCAGAAGCTAATTTTTGTTCTCGTTCAGATAAATGATACAGTTTCGTTCCTGTCTTTCCTTCGTGTCTTGCGACAATGATGCGGTCAAGTTCATCCTCTCCCAAGCAGTTTAAAACTTGCGGTGAATGAGTTGATATAATGATTTGCTTGTCTCTACTTTGTGATTTTAGAAAGTTCATCAATAAAGCCAATTGATGTGGATGTACACCGAGTTCAGGTTCTTCAATGAGAAGTATTGCTCTATCAGATGAATAGAATGTTTGGAAAAATAAATAAAAAATTCTCTTTGTACCATCTGAAATTTCATCAAAATTAGACCATCTTCCGTGAAGGTAAAATTCAATTTTTTTATAAAAATCTTTAACTTTAACAAAATAGATTGTTTCGTTTTTTTCATCAATTTCACTTTCAAAAAATAATTCATCGCCATTCATATTTATTCTAACTCCCTTAATAGACGTGTGGCTTTTCAAATAATTAATTAATTGTGTAGCCTTCTGTTTTACATCTTCTGAAATGAAATTAGTGTTTATCAATAATAATGAAATAAAAAAATTATGTGGATGTGCTATGTTCGTCCATTGCCAATAATAGTTTACATTAGAACTACCTTTATTGTCTTCTTTTTCAACCCAGAAAGTGCTGTCTGGGCTAATTTTTATTATGTATTTCCCTTTTGCAATTTTAAAAAGATTAGTTACATGATTATCAAAATCAATTTTAACAAAATGGAAGCTTAAATATTCATATTCGGTTGGTATCAGTTCTTTATCTTCTAAGTTTTTTCCTATTTCAGCAGATAAACTATAGGCTTCAAATGAATAGAAAATTTTCTCACCTACTATTATTCCATCTTTTTTTAGCCTTTTAAAAACTTCCAATTCCTTGGGAATCATTAATTGTGTAAATCCCTTTGAATTTGTAATTTCTACTTCACAATTTTTAGGTAGATAACTTAAGGAATCAAGATGTTTTAAAAACTCCAAAAAATTAGTTTTCCCACTCCCATTAGCCCCAATAAGAATATTCAGACCTTTATTCAAAGTCACCGACACATCGCGGATACTTTTGTAACCTTTCAAATGCAATGAGGTGATATAAGCGGATTCTTCTTGTTCCATTTTTCTATTCTTTTGATTTTTAATGACTTGTGTGAAGCAAATGTAGTGACTTAATGCTTATTATTATTTTTTCACCAACTGGAAGTTGGCGTTACGTTGCGTTATTTCAACAACCCCTCAGTATTATGATGCGCCTTATACCTTCCTTTTCCAAAACGTGTCCCATTAAACTCCGCTGTTTTACGCAAAACCAATTGTTCCTCCTTAGGCAAATGCGTAAAATCACGGCATTTTTCAGAACAACAGGACTCAAACGTGGTTTCGCAATTCGGACATTGTATGAAAAGTAAATGACACGCATCGTTTGCACAGTTTTTATGGGCATCACAAGGTGTACCGCATTGATGACAGGTTGCCACAATATCTTCTGAAATGCGCTCACCCAATCGTTCATCAAAAACAAAATTGACACCGATGAATTTATTGGGCAACGCCTTTTCCCGCACCTGTCGAGCATACTGAATGATGCCGCCGTCAAGTTGAAAAACGTTCTTAAAACCTTGATGTTTGAACCATGCACTCGCCTTTTCGCAACGAATACCGCCCGTGCAATACATAACGAGGTTTTTACCTTCGTTGCCGCGCAACATGCCGTCAACCATGTCTAACTCCTCACGAAAAGTCTCCACTTCTGGCAAAATAGCACCTTTGAAGAAGCCGACTTCTGACTCATAATGGTTCCGCATATCCACTAAAATCGTATCAGGGTCATCGGTCAAGCGGTTGAATTCTTCAGCACTCAAATGCACACCTGTGTCCGCAGGGTTAAAACTTAAATCGTCTAAACCGTCTGCCACAATCTTAGGTCGTACCTTGATGATGAGTTTATAAAACGATTTACCATCATCGTCAACGGCATAATTTAAGCGAATACCGTTCAAAAATGGTATCGCATACAGCGTTTCTTTAAACAATTCGGCTTGTGCAGTTGGAATCGAAATCTGTGCATTGACCCCCTCAGTAGCGACATAAATTCTACCTTTTGTACCGATTTTGTCGAGCGTCAAATACAGCTCATTGCGGAAAGTTTGCGGGTCAGCGATGTGGTGATACTTGTAAAATGAAATGGTGGTACGGGATTCCGTACTTTCGAGAAGTTGTTTTTTCAATACTTCTCTGTCCACCCGATTGTGCAGGCTTGCTTTTTTCATATTTGTTAAACTACGCCGTTTGCAGGACAGCTGTTTTTTTAGTTTAACACATAGTCACATAGGACACATAGTTTTATTTAATAAATAATTGTAAATCAAAAAACTATGTGTCCTATGTGGCTAGGTGTTAAAAATTAATTGAAGCGCAAAATTAAGGAGAATTGTCAAAAATTATAGCTTTTTACTGAGGGGGGGCAAATTTTGTATTTTGACCCAAATACGTTTTCTTAAATTGCAAAGGATTCTCACCCGTCACTTTTTTAAAAACCCTATTGAAATAAGAAAGGCTTTCAAAACCACATGAGAAACAAACTTCGCTAACAGTATTGTCCAAAAGCAACATATTTTTAGCTTGATTGATGCGGTATTGATTCACAAATTCGGTAAACGTCATCAAAGTCATTTTTTTGAAATAACGACAAAAAGCGGCATGTGTCAAATGCGTCAATTTTGCCATTTGAAGAATATCCATTTTTTCAGTATAGTGTTCTTCAATATAGGCATAAACCACTTTTAGCCGTTGCTGCTCTTTCAAATTGTAGTGTTGTCCAACAGGATGGGCGTGTAAAGTATCCTGTTCGGTACTTTTTGCCATACATTGCAGCAAATGTAATATGGCTATAAACTGTTCAAAATGAGGAAGTTGGAATATGCTTTTCAATGCTGCGCCTATTTCAGCTTTTGAATTGCCTTGAAAACACACGCCTTTACGTGCTGCTTCAAACAAATCTTTGATGTCCGACAATTCAGGCATTTGAGCAAAAGCACGTTCTAAAAAATCTTGTTTGATATGTAAAACGTACTTTTTATAAGGCGTTTTGATGCCGTAATCAAAATTGAGATGCGGGATGAAAGGACCAATCAAAACCAAATCGCTGCCCTCAAAACGGGAAATATGCTCGCCGACATGCCGTGTGCCGTTTGCGCCTTCGATATAGACGATTTCATATTCGGGATGGTAATGCCAGAAAAAAAAGTCATTTAACTGAGGGGTCATTAACCGAAATGAACTGCCGGCATCGGGTCTGAAATTTTCAAAAATGAGTTTCATTGTTTGACTAAAATGTATTTTTAAAGTTTAAAATTAAAACAAAAGTCATTATTGTTCAAATTTTGGCAATTATTGTTGTAACATTTCGGTTTATCACCAGCTTACCTTTGTGTCATTCAATCATTAAAATTTACAAAATATGGAAAATACAATGAATCCAACAATGGTGCCTACGATGGCTCTCAATAACGCCCACACCGACATTCCAGGCAATCCGTCAACTGCGAAAAGCAGTAAAGTCATGTTAAGGACAAATTTTACTGAGGGGGTTCCTTTGCGTGTGTTGAGCGAAGAGGATTGTGCTTTTTGGCAACACAATGGCTATGTGGTCATCAAAAATGCCGTACCCAAGGAACAAGTGGCTGAAACGGCTGCTTTTCTCTGGGAGTTTGAAGAAAAAGACCCGAATAATCCTGAAACATGGTACACTGCGCCACGCGCTGAAATGAAAATGAAAGAACTCGGCGGCACAGGTATGGTTGAAGTGTATAACAATCAACAACTTTGGAATAACCGCCAAATGCAACGCGTTTACGATGCTTTTGCAGATATTTGGGGGACTGAAAAGTTGTGGGTAACAATTGATAGAGCGAATCTGAACTTCCCGATACGTCCCGGATTTACCTACAAAGGTTTCATTCATTGGGATTATGACCCTGAAACGAAACCGCAAAATGTACAAGGCGTTTTGGCTTTAGCAGACCAAATGGATGAAAATATGGGTGGTTTTCAATGTATTCCTGAACTTTACCGCACTTACGATACTTGGAAATTGACACAACCCGACGACCGCAACCGTTTTCAACCTGACACAGCAGCGTTTGAAGGTCAATTCGTGAAAGTGAAAATGGAAGCGGGTGATTTACTCATTTTTAATAGTGCAACCCCGCATGGTATTCGCCCCAATTTGTCGGGCGATAAAGTACGGATTGCACAATACATTTCGATGATGCCTGCCGAAGAGGACAATGCCGCTTTGCGTGATTGGCGCATCAATTCTTGGAAAAACCGCATCGCACCAGAAGGCTATGCTTTCCCAGGTGACCCGCGTAATTGGGAACAAACAAAATACGATTCGGCTGTGCTGAATGATTTGGGAAAGAAACTTTTAGGGCTTGAAAACTGGTGATTTTGTTCTAAAATAATCATTTATAAAATTAAAACAATGCAAAATCAACAACTATACACCACGCTCAATAATGCCGTGAAAATGCCGCTTCTCGGTCTCGGTGTTTATGATATGTACAAAAAAGAGGCAGAACAAGCCGTTTTATGGGCTTTGGAGACAGGCTATCGGCTCATTGATACGGCAGCGATGTATATGAATGAAACCGAAATTGGCAATGCTGTTAGTCAAAGTAGTATTGACAGAAAAGATATTTTTATTACGACCAAAGTGCACGACAATGACCAAGGTTTTGACAAAACATTGAAGGCTTTTGACACCAGTTTGAAAAAACTGAATTGCGATTACATTGACCTTTATTTGGTGCATTGGCCCTTGAAAACGACACGAAAAGAGACTTGGAAGGCTTTGGAACGCCTTTATACTGAGGGGGGTGTTCGAGCGATTGGTGTGGCCAATTATTTAGTGCCTTTTTTGAATGAATTGGAAACCTATGCCAACATCGTTCCTGCGGTCAATCAAGTTGAGTTTAGCCCGTATTTGTATTTGAAGGACTTGAAAACATATTCAATGGTTCGTTAAGAAAACATGAAAAGGGTGAAAAAAAAAGCGTGTACCTTTGGGTTACCACACCTAAAAAATACACGCAATGGAAGGAACAAAACAATCCCTTTGTGCAAATGTAGGCGCAATTTCGATAATAGGCAAAGTTCGGCAACGGATTATGTTGCATATTTTACCATTATTCCTAACTATCCCTCGTCGGATTAATTTTACCCATATGTCAAAATGGGGAGAACACTGTGAAACGACGTATCATAATTGGTTTAAAAAAGACCTTGATTTAGTCAATTTCAACCGTGAATTAATAGATGCACACGGTAGCGGAGAACATTTTGTCATATTTGACCCGAGTTTTTTAAATAAAAGTGGCAAAAAGACAAAAAGTATTGGTCATTTTTGGTCAGGTAGCTTAGGCAAGACCAAATCTGGACTTGAAATGAGTTGTTTTGCCGTTGGTGATATAAAACAACATACCGCATATCATTTAAGTAGTACTTTGACCCCGGCACCTAAAGCGTTAAAAAAAGAAAACAAAACAATGATTGACCATTATGTCGGACTCGTTAAAGACAATTTAAGCCACATACAGCATTTTGGTAATCTATTAGTCGCTGATACTTATTTTGGTGTATCGACATATGTTCAACCTGTTCTAGCAATGGGTATTGATATTATTAGCTGTTTAAAATCTAATTACAGTCTATTTTATGCCCCAAAACCACCGATAGGTAAACGAAAAAGAGGTCGCCCTGCAAAAAAAGGCGGTAAAATAGATTGGAAAAACCTTGATAATGAACAATTACCCATAGTCGAACAAAATGTTGAAAAAATTGTGCGCTCAGCGTTAGTCTATGTCAAGTGCCTAAAAATGACCGTTCTATTAGTTGCCGTGGACTATCTAAAAGAAGATGGCTCACTGCAAACCCGAAAATTATATTTTTCAAATCGCATCGACTGGCATTTTACCTTCATTATGAAGCACTATCAATGCCGATATCAAATTGAATTTTTGTTCCGTGATGCCAAACAACATACAGGATTAATGCACTGCCAAAGTACTGATGAAACTAAATTGGTCAATCATTTGAATCTTTCTTTGATATCCGTTTCTGTCGCCAAAGCAACTCATTGGCAACAAGACGAACCCTTTTCAATGAACGATATTAAAAACTATTATCACAATCTTAAAATGGTCGAATTATTTTCCGACGCTTTGGGTTTAGAACCTAACTCTGTTAAAAATAATCCTAAAATCGTACAGCTTTTGTTCTCAATGAATTGCGAGGCTATGGCGGCTTAATTTCTTAACGAACTATTGAGATAAAAATCCTTACTATAAATGCTATGTTGACATGAAACATTTATTAGGAATAAAGGTGCACTTTGGTATAAAAATATTTAGCATAAAAAAAGCGACTTCCCACCAGAAGCCGCTTTTTTTATGCCCAACACTGAGGGGGTATAGCATCTATTTTACGGAAGTCTCATAAAAACAAATAATGTAGGTTAATATACGGTATGTATTTGGTAAATCCTATGTAGAATATACTGTCATTAAGTATCAATTTTACATCATTATTTAAAAGCTAATTATAAAAATGAAAAGAAATACCCTTGTATTGTGCTTGTTTTTTGGAACAATACTACACACAACGGCTCAAGTAAGACCTGCATCGGCGCCCCCTGGAACGGGTCGTTGGGATATAAAATGGAATCGCACCGACGAGTTCAATGCGAAGGAAGTCAATAAAAAAATGTGGAATACGCAGCCAGGCAATTGGGGTGTATGGTCTTGGGCAGATGACAATGTCTTTATTACTGAGGGGGGGATTCTCAATATCAGGATGAGGCAGGAAACGCATACTCGGAAATTTATAGACGCATGTAATAAAACTACTGTGGACGATTTTGAACTGTATTATAAATCGGGCATTTTGAAATCTTATGCACAAGGCACTTATGGCTATTATGAAGCTAAAATGAAGGGGGCGGCACTTTTTCCAGGCGTTTGCCCTGCCTTTTGGTTGTATAGCGATGGGCATCCGTATGACAATATGAAACCTGGGAGTACTCAATATAGTGAGATTGATATTGTTGAATTGCAACAAGCGGAATGGTCAAAAACCCATGTTGATGATGTATTTGATATGGACCATAATCTGCATACACGTATTGCGAATGAGGACGGAAAAACGGTGTCGTGGAAGCGTCCCGGTGGTTTTCCAGAAGAATGTCGGAATAAATATCGAGCGAGTTTTGACCCGCGCGAGGACTTTCATACTTATGGTGTAGAGAACCGTGTGGACTCTATTTTTTGGTATGTTGATGGGGTTAAAATTGCTCAAAAACCCAATACCTATTGGCATAGACCGATGCACGTTACTTTTTCTTTGGGTTTAAGAAAACAATTCGTAAAATTTCAATGTAACCAATTTTACCCTGTTAAGGACGCAACAACGACAGAGGGTTTTCCGACGACGATGCAAGTGGATTATGTGAGAACATGGGAAGCCTTGCCGACGCTTTGGGTGGACGATAAAGACAAATATTTGACGACAAAATTTGTGTTGGGCAAAAAAAATGACATCACTTGTCATTATAACCCTGGCAGTGGTTTTAAAGTTTTGGACGAAAAATGGGGCGGTTTGCAAGTAAAATTGATTGAAAAAAACGAAAATGGGGCAGTGGTCAGAGAATATAAAGCGGTTGACGCATCGGCTGTTGGCAAATATGGCGGCACATCAACCTTGTCTATTTCGCTAAAAGGCGTTACTGCGTCTGATGATTTACCTGCAGGAAACTATTATAGTTTAATGCCTGTCTTCAAATCTTCAAAAAATAACGGTATGGACGTTTTCGTAGCGGGTGGTATTTCACCTATTAATATTGTCAATAAGTAATTTGGGTTAATATATGGTCGGTATAGGGTAAGAATAATTTATACTATGGCTGTTTAAAACAGTCAAATTTACACAACTTTTTTCGCTGGGAATAAATTTCCCGACGACGAGATTTAAATTTAAAAACATTCATTCAAAATTAAAAATTTAAATATGAAAAGGTTTATTGTTACGCTTTGTGTTTTATGTATGACAGGCTACTCGTTTGCTCAAAATCATGGCATTATGGATAATACGGCAAGTCCTTATGTCAAGTTAAAAAGCATAGATATTGGCGACTGTCAATGGACAACGGGCTTTTGGGCGGATAAATTCAAGCTATGTGAAACATCTATGTTGCCCTATATGGAAAGTGTTTTAACGGGCGATGTCGGTCATGCTTTAAACAATTTCAAAATTGCAGCGGGTATGAAAAAAGGCAAACATGAAGGTTTTGCTTGGCACGATGGCGATTTTTACAAATTTATCGAAGCAGCCCTCTATGTGTATGCCCAAAATAAAGATAAAGAACTCTTGAAACGCTTGGACAGCTATATCGAAATCATCTGCAAAGCACAAGGAGAAGACGGGTATATTCATGCAAAAATTCAAATTGACCCTAAAATTGACCACTATGAAAACCGCAAATACCACGAAATGTATAATAGCGGACACCTTTTTACGAGTGCTTGTATTCATTATCGGGTGACGGGTCAAAAAAACTTCTTGGATATTGCCATCAAACAAGCGGATTTGCTTTATATTATTTTTATGCCCGATACAGATACATAAAAGGTGAAAAAGTCTCCACCAATTGGATAGATGCGACGGATTTAGATCCAGATATTAAATAATAGCCTTTTGGGTTGAGTTTACTGAGGGGGTCTCATTTCTAAAATAAATGCTAAATACAGATACTTTTTAATATTTCTATTCTACTCATCATACTCATCGGGCTGGTATTTTCCGTTTCAAAATGGAACGTTCATCCATTCATCATCTTATTATTAGCCGCTTTATCCTTGGGGCTTTGCTATGGCGCAAAGGTAGGACGATATTGCGGGCGGGAAAAGGTGATATTGCTCGAACGCATACGTTATAAAGAAACTATTCGCTATAAGTAAAGCGTTGACATCATCACAAAATATTGACCTATTTTTATTTGAATTTAAATCAATACGATTACCTAATGTTGTAGAGCTTAATTATGAAAATTTTGTCAAAAATGAAATTATTGATAAAAAATACGAAATGGGTGGAACTGATATTTTTTCTGTAATTGAAGATATACATAAAAAATATATATAAGAACAGAAAAATATAAAAAATGTTTTTGTGATTTTGATTACAGACGGAGAGAATAGTGATGAAAAAAGTAATGAAAAAATTATAAATTACTTTCAAAATCATCCACGCTTACCTATTTTTTGGCAATTTGTAGAATTAGGTTCAAATTTTGAATTTTTGGAGAGTTTGGTTAAAATCACTAACAATGTAGGTTTTTTCCAATTAAATGACGTTCAATCTGTCTCAAATGATATTCTTCGTGATAGGCTTTTACAACAGTTTCCAATATGGTACAAAGAAGCCAAAACAAAAGGAATAATAAAATACTAAGGCTGTATATAAAAATCATAAATACTTGATTATCTCATTGATAATTAAGCTTTTAACAAATGTAAATTGAAAATGATATAAATTGGAACTCTCATGAGACAGAATGACTAATTCTGTCTCATTCTTTTATACTGAGGGGGGGCTTTTGAAACAACAAACAAGTTCGCGCTGTTTTGATGCTTTGTGTGGCAATAACTATCTATCAAAAACCGCCTTGAAATCATCCATTTCAAGGTGGTTTTGTGTTTTTTACTGAGGGGATGCAGAATATGAATTGGGTTATTAATAATAGTACTTATGTTTGGTGGGATTTAATTTCAGCATCCATTATGAGATAAAATATATTTATATAATTTTCCCTATTTTTGTCCTTTGCGGCATTAAGAAAAAATTCATTCACATTTTCGTTATAAAAATAAAAGGTAACTGCTTAGGATAATTTAAATAGGAAAGTTTTTCGAGCGAAAATATCTTTAATAGCGTCAAAGACATTCATCTTATGTTTACGGCAAGTAGAGACAAACCCTCTAATCCGAGCGAAGATTTGAATACCTTCGACGGTT
>JANLQI010000313.1:0-18253 GCA_031367705.1 Saprospiraceae bacterium
AGTTGTTGAATTGAAATGCCAAATTTTGAACGCTCATGTGCCGTTGAAATTTTCAAATTGCCACCCGCCATCACAAGCGGATTAAGGCGAATGCCAACAGGATAGGTCGCACCATAAGTCTCTCCAAATTGCTTCAACAGCGATATAGAATCCAAATGAATTTTGACACCCAGACTAACAGATTCTTGTATTTCCGCCCAAGACACACCGCTTGGTGTGAAGCCAATTTGTTGGGGCGCGAAACCTGCCCGCAAACAGAGTTTAATCTCTTCGATGCTGACGGTGTCAACGCATGACCCCAAGCGTTTCATAAACCGCAGAACGGATAAATTTGTCAAAGCTTTGACCGCGAAGTTGATACGCAGGCGTGGCACATCCGAAAATGCCCCCCTCAGTATATTGTATTGATTTTCAATTATTTGTGCATCATATACATAAAGTGGCGTGCCATATTGTTCACATAAATCAATGGGATTGATGCCTTGAATATCGTATTGAGTACCGTTAAAATTCATAAAATTTAATGGTGAATGGTGAATGGATAATGGATAATGGATAATGGATAATGGATAATGGATAATGGATAATGGATAATGGATAATGGATAATTTGAACAATAGGTTATTATTGCGGGCGCAAAACTAAGTAGAAATTTTTTAATATTGAATTTTGATTCCTTAATGTTGAATAATGAAGTTTGGTAACTGCCTGACCCCCTCAGTATTTTCAGGTATTTTAGACCATTTTACGTAGCAATAAAATTGATTTTCAACTATACATTATCAACTATCCATTAAATAAAGCGTCCTGCTTCGGGGGGAAGCAGGACGCTGGACTTGAGAATTGTTTGGAAAATTATTTCAACACAGTTATGTTGCCTTTCTTAAAAAACTGCTCTCCTTGTTGGCAAACGCCTTTGACGTAGTAGCCATAAACATCGGGGCAAACGGGTTCACCGTGGAATTTACCGTCCCAACCGATGGTTTTGTCTTTTGTTACAAATACTTGTTCACCCCAACGGTTGAAAATAACGAACTCAACTGAGGTTAAATAGTCGCCACGTACAAATATCACATCATTTGTACCGTCACCATTAGGCGAAAAAGCACGCGGAATGAATATATACGGCTCGTCGCACTGAGGGATAAGGACACGCAAGGCAACTTGAGCTGTATCGGTACAACCAAAGTTATCCGTTACCGTCACGATAAAGGTTGTATTGACCTTTGGTGTGGCTGCTGTCGAAGCAGCATTAGGATTGGTAACTGAGCCTGAAGGCGACCACGCATAAGTATAGCCTGTGCCTGTTGGACCCGCGTTGAGCGTTAAAGCATCATTAATGTAAATGGTTTTGGCCGTTGCCGTAGCCTTTGCATCTACTTCATGTGATTTCAATGTAATGGTATCTTTCAATGTACAACCGAACTGATTTCTATACGTTCCGATAAGTAAACCATCTGCATTGGCGCGAACAATTGGGCGAAGTGAATCATTGTTTGTAAAACCTGTAATCAAGCTTGTTGGTGACCAAGTGACGTTTAAGCGATCCGTTGTATTCACATTTGTTATCGTTATGGGCTTATTTACACCTGTACACAGGTCAACTGACGATATGCGATTGATGTTAATCGTGTTGTTATTGACAATAATACTATCAATTGATGTACAATTATCCGCATTTTTGCTGCGGACATAATAGATATTTCTGCCTGTTGTCGGCGTAACAAGTAAGGTTGCACCTGTGCCTGTAACTGTTGTAAATGTACGCGTATTTGACCATTCAAAGTTGCCTGCATTACTTGTTCCTCTAAGCGTAATACGGTTATTGCTACAAACAGTCGTGTCATTGCCCGCATCAACGATAACGGCATCTTTGTCTGATACGTTTACAGAGAATGTTACAGTATTCAAACAAGACAAAGTTGTTGGCACTAAAGTCACCGTAAATGTTCCAGCCCGCGTATAGGTGTAGTTGGGATTGTTAGCCGTTGACCCAGCTGTTGTGTTGCCTGGGTCGCCAAATATCCAACGCCATTGATTTGCATTCGGACTGGTATTGAAAAACGAAATTTTGAAAGGCTCGCAACCACGTTTCCAAGACAAATCTGGTGTATTGATATTAGGAATCGTCATCACCAAAGCAGAGTCTTTTTTGTTACAACCATAAGAGTTTGTAATCGTTACAAAAGTTTTTACTGTGCCTGCAAGAGCCGGTGTAACGGTTGTTGAAGCCGTAGTCGCACCATTAGCCCAAAGATATTTAGGCGTAAAATTTGGATTTTGATTATTCGCTGTAATGATGACAGGAGTATTAACGCAAGTCATAACCGTATCAGGTACATCTACTTTAATAATATCAAGCGGGAATCTCAAAAGCAAAGTATCCAAACAGCCTTCGGCAGAACGCGCAATGAGGCGTGCATCTCCTTCAAGCGTACCATATAAAACTTCTGGGCTTTTAACGGTTGATGTCCGATTGCCTGTAAACAACCATGAATAAGTGATATTAGCAGATTGCGCTGTTGAGTTATTTGTCAAACGCATAATGATGCTGTCTCCTGTACAACCTTGAGGTTGAAGGGCTACTTGTGCTTTAACAGAGCCTGTATCAATGACTCTTAGATTTGTTAATGTCGTCGTACAACCATTACTATCTGTAATAACAACAGAATAAGCACCCGCTCCGAGACCTGAACGGTCTTTAGATTGCGTTGTACTTGTCAAGTCACTCCATTTGTATGTAAAAGGTGTCGTGCCACCAATGGCCGAAATGGTGATTTGACCATTTACTTTACCACATGTAGCATTTGAAATAGAAGGTATGGCGTTAATCGGTGATGTCGTTGTTGGTACATTGACAGGTGCAGAAACTGATGAACAGCCTTTGGAATCTGTTACTGTTACAGTATAGTTACCTGCAAGTAGATTAATTATGGTTTGTGTTGTAGCACCTGTACTCCATTTGTAGGTGAAAGGTGCAGTGCCACCTGAAACGCTTGTGATGGTTGCAGTACCCGTTGCACCAACACAAATTGCTGGTGTTACATTCGTTGTAGCAACGATATTGCTAACGGCTTGAACATCAACTGATGTTGAACGCATACAACCTATTGCATCTGTGACAGTTACGAAGTAAGGGCCAGCTGCTAAACCGACGATTGTAGCCGTCGTTCCACCATTGTGCCACTTATAAGAAAACGGTGCAGTACCACCTGTTACGTTTGTGACGGATGCTGTACCCGTTGCACCGCCGCATACTGAGGGGGTCGTTGTTGTTGTTAAAACGATGTTTGAGTTTGTTTCAATAACAACTGTTGTTGCCGTCGAACAGCCCGATACATTATAAACTGTAACTGAATACGTGCCACCTGATAGTCCTGAAATGGACGCTGTTGTTGCACCTGTACTCCATTTATATGTGTAAGGCCCTGTACCGCCTGTTACAGCAGTTATCGTTGCCGTTCCATTAGCTACACTACAATCTGATTTTGTATTTGAAACAGTAATTGTAAGATTGGCTTGTCCTTGAATCGTAACGTTAGCTGTTCCCGCACAACCAGTTGCATCAGTAGCCGTTACCGTATAAATACCCGCAACGAGGTTAGATATTGAGGGGGTCGTTGCACCGTTACTCCAACGATAAGTATAAGGTGCTGTACCACCAGTTACATTCGTCACCGTTGCTGTACCTGTTGAACCCAAACAAACCGTTGGAGTCGAAGTCATGACAATAACGATATTGCTACCCACTTCAACTGATGTTGAACGCGTACAACCCGTCGCATCTGTCACCGTCACAAAGTAAGTACCGGCTGCTAAACCGACGATTGTAGCCGTCGTTCCGCCATTGTGCCAGCGATATGAAAAGGGTGCTGTGCCACCTGTTACGTTTGTGACGGATGCTGTACCTGTTGCACCGCCGCATACTGAGGGGGTCGTTGTTGTTGCTAAAACGATATTTGAGTTTGCACCAATAACAACTGTTGTTGCCGTTGAGCAGCCCGAGACATCATTTACTGTTACTGAATAAGAGCCTGCTGGTAGTCCTGAAATGGACGCTGTAGTTGCACCTGTACTCCATTTATATGTGTAAGGGCCTGTACCGCCTGTTACCGCAGTTACCGTTGCTGTACCATTGGCTGCATTACAATCTGCTTTTGTGTTTGAAACTGAAATTTGAAGACCGTTTGTGGCTTGTACTTCTACTGATCGTGAAGCCGTACAGCCCGCTGCATCTGTAACGGTTACATAATATACGCCTATACCGATATTTGAAAGAGTCTGTGTCGTTGCACCCGTATGCCAACGATATGTATAAGGAGCTGTGCCACCTGAAACGCTTGTGACTGTCGCCATGCCTGTACTTCCTCCGCAAGATGTCGGTGATGAAGCTACAGCCATCGTCAGATTGCCTTGTCCTTGAATCGTAAAGGACGCTGTAGCCGTACAGCCACTTGCGTCTTTTGTCGTCACTGTATAATTGCCCGCAGCAAGGTTTGATACTGAGGGGGTCGTTGCGCCGTTGCTCCAAAGGTAAGAATAGGGTGCTGTACCGCCAGAAATAGAGGTGACTGTCGCAGTACCTGTCGCACCACCACAAACAGAATTTGTGAAAGTTGTTTGTAAAACTAAATTGCCAATTGATTGAATATTAACGGATTGCGAAGATGTACAACCGCCACCGTCCGTCACAGTTACAGTATATATACCTGCTATAAGGTTTGAAATGGTCGCTGTTGTTGCACCATTGTTCCAACGATAAGAATAGTCGCCGATAGCACCGCCTGTCACATTCACGGTTGCAGAACCAGAGGCGACACCGCTACAACTGGCATCTATTTTAGTGATATTCAAGCCTAAAACGCCAGTACTTATCTTGAAAAATGTATCTTTTTGACATCCTGCGACATCTGTTACGGTTACGAAATAACCGCCTTGAGCTAAGTTAGTTACTGTATTCGTTGTCGCACCTGTACTCCATCGAACTGTTAATGGAGCGCGACCACCTGTTGGCGTAACAGTAGCAGTAGCCGAGCCTGAACATTGACCTGTAACCACTAAGTTTGGTTTGATAACAGCAGGTTCGAATACCGTTCCCGTTGCGACTTTGGTACAACCCAAAGCATCAGTAACAGTTACGGTATAATCACCACCGGGTAATGGAAAAATGATACCCGTCGTCGCACCTGTACTCCATAGATATGTGAGTGGTGGCGTACCACCATCAACCCATGCTTCTGCTGAACCATCACAAGCCCCTCCACAAGTCGCGGGTTTAGCTATAACCATGAGTTTAAGCGGTTTGACATTGACAACTTTTGTCATTGTACAACCTTTGGAGTCTGTAACAGAAAGATGGTAAGAGCCAATGGCAGGAGCCGTCAATGTCGCACCATTAGTCATTTGGTTTGTGCCTAAATCACGCCAAGCATAGGTATAAGGTGGAATGCCACCCGTCGCTGAACCTGTGTATGAAGCACCCGCATCGCAGGAATTACCAATAACCGTCGCAATAGGAATGAGCAAAGGTGGTTGACCAACAGCAAAACTCTTAGTTGTTTGACGATTGGCGGCATCCGTGACCGTCACGATGTAATTGCCCGTAGGAACGCCCGAAAGAGTTTGCCCACCGCCTTGACCATTGCTCCAGCTATAAGAATACGGAGCCGTACCACCTGTTGCAGTAGCCGTCGCTTCGCCATTTGTCCAAGCAAAACAAGTCGGTTCTTTAACCGAAATGGAGACTGAAATGGTCTGTGCTTGTAACCCCATCGGTAAAAAAGCGACAAGGGTTAAAATGCTTATTTTCAATATTTTATAGAGACTGTTCATGTCTTGTTTTTTTTTAAACATATCGAGATTTGGGTAAAAAATTTTTTCCTTAAACCTTTAGATGAGGTATTACCCCACCCCAAATTTATTATTTTTTATAATGTGCATTATTCAAGATAATGATGTCTTTGATAACAACCTTACGTTCGCGTGAAGCATCAATACTATAAATAGATGCAGCATTCTTTCCATCATCACTTACGTTTGGATTGACTTCGCCCTGTGGCTGAATACTGATTTTCAGCTGACCACTTTTAATGTATTTCTTTAAAGAACCTCCACTAAAAGTTGATAAATAATTAATAATAGAATTGACGCGACGACCCGACAACTTTTGATTGTATTCTGCATTTGCCAATGGAGAAGCATAACCTTCTAAAACGATTTCGAGTTGATTGCCGTTTTGAAGATATGCTTTCATTATGTTTGAATAACCAACCAATTGTTCATAGCCTTTCTTGATGTCTTTCTCAAAAAAAGTATTCATTTCATTTGAAGCAACCGCACCGTTTTCTGCCAAAATCTTATTGTACGCATTGATGAAATCACTTTTTCGCGAAATGTAAGGACGATAGGTATCACTGTAAGTATAAGACGTTGATTCTTTTGTCGCTTCGCCTGCTGGCTTATCATTGTCAAAATACAATGGTAATGGTAAACCACCAAACGGTGACAAAAACAGGGTGTCAGTCTTAGTTGAATTGCCCCCCTCAGTATAACTGCTTGATTTACTAACAGTTGATTCACTATAACCGGCTGCTGTACCTTTGACTAAATAGTCTTTTGACAAATCAACGTTGTAATAATATTTCTTACCTCTTTTCTTCGCTTTACCAACCATTTTTTCGGCATATGGGTCATACAATTCAACAGAAGCACCTTGCCTGATAACTTCCCCTGTATAAGTGTCCACAAAAACCACTTCATAGCGTTTTTGAGATGTTGATTTATTTGTCGCATAACCACTATTTCTATTATCTGAATTAGTGGCATCTTTTGACATCGTTTTACTACTGCCACCTTTTCCTCTAACATAGCCGCCTTTAGTCACCGCAGAGTAACTGTTTATTCTATCCACATCGCCCAAAGTAGTGTTATGAGGAGGTGTACTCAGTAATCTAAGGTCTAAATAAATACCTAAAGCATCGCTGATACTATAACCATCATTTGGGTTGTATTGGAAAACATTAATTTTTTTAATTTCAACTTTACGCTCCTTCATAGCCCCCACGCTGTAAACAGATTTGCGGCGATTATTTGCATCATCACTCACATTTTGGTCTGCCTTCTCTTCACCAAAAGGTTCTACTTTGATGCGTAATTGACCGTTTTTGATATAATTACGGAAAATACCAGATTGATATTTTTCAAATTGATTGATAACAGAACTGACACGGCGTGATGTTAAAATACGGTTGTAATCGTTTTTCGCCAAAGGCGAGGCATATCCTTCCAAAACGATTTCCATACCGTAGCCATTATCCAAATACTCTATCAGTTTATCAGAGTATTCATTCAATTTGTCATAACCCAATTTAATGTTATTCTTGAAAAAGTAAGAAATCTCTTCCGCACCACTGGCACTGACATCATTATTGTCTTTATAGTAAGAATTGAGATACTCTGTTTGTTTACCATAATAAGCGACATAAGTCTCACCATAAGTATAAACTGTGGTCATATCTCGTGTCCGTGGATTTGGATGGTCGTTGTCGAAATATAAAGTCAATGGTAAGCCACTGAAAGGTGTCAAATACAATGAATCGGTATAAACAAACTTCGTTATAGTTGCACTCCAAGTATCAATGACACGTAATTTAGAGTCACTTTCAAATGTCTGTTTGAAACCTATGAGTTTGTACGTTTTTCCAAATTCAATCCCGCCCCAAGTCATCAAGTTGCCTTTCAATATCTCCGTAGCATAAAGCGTTTTGCCATCTTCGCTGCGTATTTCAACCGTTGAACCGTTTAAGGCTTTGCGGTTGATTTTATCAAAAACATAAATTTCTAATTTGAGGGTTGGTTTCAAAACTAATTTCTTTGTAATGGTCGTAATAGGCGCATAAATGCCCGCATCAGATACTGATATCTCAGAAGATGCCCCTGCTATAGCTAATTTAGACCCCGAAATAATCGTATTAAACTGGATAGTATCTGGTATATAACCCACTTTAGAAGCGATTAGCTGATATTTTTTGTTGGGCAAAAGGGGAAATTGGAAATCATTCCCTTCTTTATTGACTATTTGCTTGATAACTTTTCCTGTTTCGATGTCAACAAGGTCAATATTACAGCCAATCAAAGCTTTGCCGCCGCCTGCCAAAAAAGTTGAAGCATCAAGATTCACTTTTATCGTGTGTTCATAAATATCATTACACACGCAATCTTTATTCTCACTTCCACACAAGCCACCAGGGCGATTTGATACGAAATAATAATTGGCATTATCAGGACTAAAAGAAGCATACATATCGTCGTAACTTGTATTCATTGGGTAGCCAATGTTTAAGGCTTCTGCAAACCCCGCTTCATTCTTTTGCGATGTAAAAATGTCAAAACCGCCTAAAGTTTTACCCCCCTCAGTAGAAAAGAGTAAAATCTGTTGTCCATTCATGAAAAAAGGCGTGATATCATCTTTGTTTGTATTGATAGCAGAAAGATTGATAGGCGCACTGACCGAGCCGTTTGCCTCAATATCAGCCGCCCAAATATCTAAACCGCCTTTTCCGCCTTTCCTATCTGAAACAAAATACAAAACATCTTTCCCTTTTATCTTGTCAAAACCCACATTGGGTTGAGTTGCTGTATAGCCAGGAATATTAATGGTATTGGCATCTAACATACGTGAGCTTCCCCAAGTACCGTCAGCTGATTTTTCCCGCACATATATTTGACAATGAAAAGCACTGCTTTCTTTTTGTTCACATAAATTGTAGTACAAACGGGTCCCCTCAGTATTTAAGGCATAATAAGCCGTGTGAACGCCATCTGCTTGTGAATTTATGGCTAAAGGCAAAGCTTTGTCCACTAAATTGGAGGAATAAACATTTGTAACTGGCGTAGCATCAGGCGTTTTGAAATATGCCGATGTATAATACAGCAAGTCACCATGACGAACGGGTGCTGCATCTATATATATGGTGTTAACTATTTCGCTCAGATGAACAGGTTCGTATGGTTTTGTTTTGGTCAGCTCTTTAGCCCAAGTAGATGCTTCAATTTCAGCTGTCGCGGAATTTGCGATATCACCAGCCGTCATCGTATATTTTTGGAATAAAGTAATGGCTTCATCATATTTGCCAAGACTTTTCTTAACCATTGCTAATTTATAGTCAAGCAAAGGTTGCGTTTTACTCAATTCTGGATTTTGGGAAACCGCTTTATAGTATTTCTCTGCAACATCAAAACGACGTGTAATACGTGCCGATTCTGCTGTTCTCCAATAATACTCACTTCTGTCAGGCTCGTCATTTAAGATAGTCATGTAGTGAGCTAACGCAGTATTATAATCCTTGAGTTCAAAAGCAGTATCTGCCTTGGTTTGGAATTGATTCACCGTAATTACTTGTGCATAAGTCGTATTTGCGACCAACACACCAAGAAAGATAAAGGCGATTATTAATCTATTCATTTTATGAGATTGTATTGTAAGAGACGTGTCTGAATAATTGTTCTAAGTGTGCGAAATGAATCGCATGAATGCTTTTTTTACTGAGGGGGCCCTTGCTATAAATAAACAGGACATAACGGACAGAATTTTGCTGGAGGTACTTTAGCAAAAATGTAAATAAAATTGATTTCAGGTCCTCCAAGACGATTTGTTGCCGTTTTAAATGTTGAGAAGTTAGAATCGAAATTCAGACCCACTTTCCACCTGTTGTACAATAAACCAATATGTGGAGAGATTGCATCACCACTTCTAACTGTTAAACCAGCTTGAATAGCAATTTGCTTTGTACGTCTATCAACGATATACAAACGTCCACCTACACCAGCCAATATTTCACGGTGCGGCCCTTGCCATTGCCCCATAAGGTCGAGCAAAAGATCAAAATTCTGATTCAAAGCAATATTTGTAGAGCCAGTAAGGCTGTAACGTATTTCACATTTTACGGCAGGTTCACCTTTGAAACTTTTTTTAGGTTGGTTAAGATGAAAAACACCTAAACCTAAATCAAGCCCAGAGCGTTTGCCTGGCACTTGACGGTGATAGTTCCCTCCAATGGATAAATCAGGGTAAAAGATGGATTGGTCAAATATCGTCGCATCAGCACTGATGGCACTTGGGTCAAAACGTTTTTCAATGTATTGATCATCCCAAGTCAAATCTCCTGTTTTGAACGCACGCTGATTAATGCCGAGAGAAAGACCACCACTCAAAAAGTCTTGTTTCGTGAGGGCTTTCAAATACGAACCACTTAAATAGATGCTCGTATTATTGAGTTTTGACCAACCCGCATTGTCGTGGCTCAAAAAAGCACCGACTCGAAAGGGTGAAGAACCCGTATGCTTCTTGCTTTCCACTTTCATATCGAAAGAGCCTGAAACGGTTAGATATGAAACAGGTACGCCTTGCCATTGGCTACGAAAATTGCCCGTCGCGCGGTAATCTCCATTAAATACACCTGTTAAGGCTGGGTTGATGTTGAGAGGCGAAAAGCCAAAATTCGTGTAATGAATATCCTGAGCCCAACTAATTATCGGCAAGCAAATGAGGGCAAGGCAAACGAGCAATTTTGAGTAGAGATTTTTATTCACAGTGAATGATGTTTTGGATGTTTTTTGAAAATTTTATATCGCTGAACCGATATATTACACAATGACCGATATTCAGTCATATATTCTTAATTTCGAGTAAAAATAGCACAATTGTTTTGATTGCACAAAAAAAAAAAAAAAATCTTATATTGAAGGTTTTTGCATATCAAAAATAGCTTTTGTATTGCGAAAGACCCTAATAATTTATAAAGATACAAAATAAAATCATTTTTGTAGAGCAAAGATTCATATATTTATACCACAAATGCAAGTCACAATAGAAAAATCTTTTCTTTATAACTTATTATTGTAATATGTGACAGCGATAATTGACATTATTCTATCAAAAAACATTCCACATTTGCAAAATGTGGAAATTAAATGGATTTAAATAAAATAAAAGAGCTGATATTCTCAAAATAGAATATCAGCTCTTTTATTATCTGTGACATATTTTCGGATAAAGCAATGGACAATCATTCAATCATAACAATTTATTACCATGTCAACTACTCCTAAAAATAGCCAACAATTTATCAAACATGCGCTCAATAAACCGTCGTTCCTCTGTAATGATTTCAGCAGACCCTGTCATCTGTTGGTCAAACTTCAAATCGAAGCCTCTATTCGTATGCAACCGATTGGGCAAAGTAACCCGTACAGAAATTGTTTTATTGTCTCTCGGTAACAATGCTTTTGACTGCACTTCACCATAAACAATGCCGTACCTATCGTAAGGATATGAATAAAATTTCATCACCACTCGTTGCCCTTCACGTACCTTTCCCGCACCCGCCAAAGGCAGTTCAACCATACCCACAATACCCGAACCATTCGGCGGCACAATGGCCATAACAGCCGCCCCTTCTCTAATATCCTGATTTTCAGCCCAGTAGTTATTATAAAAAGAAACACGTCCATCGCTCGGTGCTGTCAATAGATACGTTTGTTTCCATTTTTGTATCGCTCCTTTAAGTAGATTCATGGCTTCTATCAAGCCCACGTATT
The DNA here is from genome assembly GCA_031367705.1 of Saprospiraceae bacterium. Lineage (GTDB taxonomy): Bacteria > Bacteroidota > Bacteroidia > Chitinophagales > Saprospiraceae > JAAFJT01. The sequence goes on from JANLQI010000313.1 coordinate 11,599, forward strand.
TTGTTGTACTAACTTCTTTTGTCGTTTGTTGAACATCAAGAATGTTCTTTCTAATATTCAAAATTTGCCCATTCAGTTGTTCTATATTACTTTTCAAATTCTTCAAGTCTTGCTCATAGCGGTATTCTTCTTTCTTTGCATCCTCCAAATCATTACGTGAAATAACATTCTGCGTATATAACTGCTTTTTCTCTTCAAAACGGTTTTGAGCCAATTGCAAATTCTTTTGAGCTGTCACCTGCTTATCTTTTTCCGTTTTAATAAGCCGTTCATAATTCTTAATTTGAGAATCATATTGATTAACGGTTTGAGAAATAAAATTCTCTTCTTTTTTAAACTGTAACTCCTTCAAAATCTGGATAAATGAAGAATAATTAAGCTGAATTTCACCCAAACTCAGCCCCATATCAGGCTGAAAACCTTCAATTACTGAGGGGGTCAAAACTTCTAATTCCGATAGCTCTTTTTCTAACTTTAAAATATGCTCATAATTAGCGGCACTTTGTAAAACAACCAATAAATCGCCCACATGCACCGTATCATTTTCTTTAACCATTAACTTTGACAGATACCCCGTCGTCCGTGCCACAACCGAAATCGGCGGCACTTCGGTCGTTATCAACACCTGCGCAGGGATGATGTCGGGATATTTAACAATCCAACCAACGACAAGTAGTAAACTGATGCCGAGCAAAATAACCGTCGTTCCCCAACGTATAATCCACGCAGGCGGTGTCCCTAATATTTCTTGAACATCCTCGTGACGGAGTTCTATTTTATCATGTTCTTCCATTTCTCTTGATTCATTTTAGTCATTACTGCTTGAGTTTTTTAACTAATTCTTCCTTCCAGAGTTTTTGTAATAACTCAATCTCTCGTTTTGAACTTTGAATATGCAAAATCCAATTTTGAGTTGAACCATATTTTTTATATAAATCCTTATCACTAAAAGCTGATTCATTTGATAGCTCATAAAAATTAGTCTTTAAAATACCTTGTAGGCAATAAATGGCTAATTCTCCTTTAGTTGCAACATCGTAAGGGCAAGTATGCGTTTGGGTTTTTGTCTTATCTTTTAACTGTGCGATTAAAAAAGTAGCTAAACTCACTTTATCTGTTTTGAATAAAAACATCCGCCATTGTTTGTCAACTGTCAAAACACAACCTTCACTGCCAAATGAACCATCTTCTCCAACATATTGACCACCAGTCAAACACCCTTTTTTAAGACATAAGCTATCCCATAACTCTTTCAATTCTTTGTCAGAATAGAACTGGATGTTATTTGACATATTTTCACTTTTATACTGAGGGGAGGTATTGGGCTTCGATTTCTGTTTGTCTTGGCAGTTCCAGTTTAAGAAAAGAAATAAAAAAGTAACGGTTTTGATAGTATTCATCTTTAATAAATTTAATCAGGTTAAACGAAAGAAAATTTTTATAATATGACTAAATGCTTGATTTTCAATCACTTATTTTCTTTCGAAAAATAAAAAAGAAATATGTTGATTTTATATTTAGATTGATAATCAAATAATTACGCATTACATTTATTTTCTTTCGTTTCACCTGTAAATTTAATCCCAAATACTGAAGGATACTTCAAGGTTTAAACCCCTAACTCAAGCTGATTCTTCACCAAATTATAATACGCACCCCGCCGAATCGTCAACTCCACATGCGTCCCCTCTTCTATAATTTCACCTTTTTCTAAGACAATAATATTGTCCGCATTTCTGACTGTCGAAAGCCTATGCGCAACCACAACGACCGTTCTACCGTCTAAAAACTCATTTAAATTGTCCATAATTATCAATTCATTATACGAGTCAAGCGCATTTGTTGCTTCATCAAAAAACACATAATCAGGGTTTTTATAAACCGCACGAGCAATGAGCAAACGTTGTTTTTGACCTTGGGACAAGCCAATGCCATCATCGCCAATTTTAGTATTATAACCCAACGGCAACGAATCAATATATGACTGAATATTAGCCACTTTAACCGCTTGCAACAACCGTTTTTTATCAATAATATCGTCGCCTAAAGCAATATTATGAGCAATTGTATCTGAAAACACATAACCATCTTGCAAAACAACACCACAACGCTCACGCCATAATTTATGCGAAATATTGTTCAAAGACACATCGCCCAATTGAACGGCCCCCTCAGTAGGTTGATAAAAATTGAGCAAAAGTTTCAATATCGTCGTCTTTCCAGAGCCACTTGACCCAACAATCGCAGTCGTCCGACCTTTTGGAATGCGCAATGTCAAATCCTTCAAAACGGTTGGTGAATACTGTCCGCCATATCGAAAACTCACACGGTCTAAGTTCAAATCACCGCTTTCGGGCAATATATTAAGGCGTGGATGCTTCCCATCTTCGTCTTCTTTTGAGTGGATTTCGTTGAGCCGTTCCAATGAAATCTTAGCATCTTGTGCCGCTTGAATAAAGTGAATCAACTGTTCCAAAGGACCATTCAGTTGCCCAATAATATACTCAATTGCCACCATCGAACCAATAGAAAGATGCCCTTCAACAACCGCTTTGGCTGCCAAAAAAGTGATTAAAATATTCTTAAATTCATTGAAAAAAAACGCACCCGCCCTTTGATATTGCTCCAAAGCCAAGTAAGCAATCGAAACACGATACAATTTTGCTTGAATCCGTTCCCAATGCCACCGTTTTTGTTTTTCAGCGTTGTGCAGTTTGATTTCCTGCATACCATAAATGAGCTGAATGAGCGAACTTTGGTTTTGGCTCATTTGGTCGAAACGTTTGTAATCGAGTTCTTTTCTTTTTTTCAAAAACAAGGTAATCCACGTCACATAAAACAAGGTAAACATGAAGTAAATACCAAATATCGTCAAATTGAAAAACGCCAAAACGATACCAAAAACGACGAAATTAATCATCGAAAACACCGTTACCAAAGTGCTTGAAGTCAAAAAATGTTCAACACGATGGTTGTCGTTGATGCGCTGTAAAAGGTCTCCCGTCAGTTTTGAATCAAAAAACCGAACTGGCAACTTCATCAGTTTTATCAAAAAGTCCGACACTAAGGAAATATTGACCCTCGTACCAATATGCAACAATATCCACCCGCGAATAAATTCCACAGACGCTTGCGAAAAAAAGACAATCATCTGCCCTATCAAAACTATCTTGATAAATCCAATATTGCTCGACGAAATACCCACATCCACAACTGCTTGCATCAAAAAAGGCATCATCAATTGGAGGACTGACCCCAAAAGCATACCCAACAAAAGCTGTATCAGTAGTTTTTTATAACGAAAAAGGTAGGAAAAGAGGAAGCGAAAACCTGATTTATCTGTTTTATCGCCTTCCCGTTCAAAAAATTCAGGCGTTGTTTCGAGCAATAAAATGATGCCTTGCTCCTCGCCATTGACGGTATCGGAAGCCCAGCCATCCATAAATTCTTCGCGGGTCAATTTATATTTCCCCGAAGCCGGGTCCGCCACGCGTACATACTGAGGGGTCACTTCATAGACGACAATAAAATGCTGTTGTCGCCAATGGGCAATCAGAGGCAAAGGCAGTCCTTCTGCAAGGCGTTTCCAATTGATTTTTGCTGCCAACGAATTCATGCCAATTTTCTCAGCCGCATCTGCAATATCAATCAATGCCACCCCATCTTTGCCGATAAATGTCAACTCCCGCAAATACTCCAGCGAATAAAAGCGACCATAATGCCGCGCAATCATGCGTAGGCAAGTTGCGCCGCAATCCATTGCGTCTAATTGTTTATAAAATGGGAAGTTTTTAGGCATATCTCCTTTTTCGTCGTATCATAAAATTTAAATGGTTCGCATGGCAAAAAAATCATTCTCAAAAAGCAAAATTCCAGTAGCCTATAAAAAAATAGGCTACTGAAAATTTTGACCCGAACTAACGGGCATAAATTTGTAACGTTTAGAATGTTTTTCTCATAGAACTTTGTTGAGTTCCCACGAACCGATTCAGAAATCATCGAACAAGGTTGTATTTTTTGAAAAATGTGTAAAACACAATAATTCAATCATTTACATATCCGATTCATTCTAACCCTCGTAAAATCAAGAATGATACCACAAAATTTTTATGTTCCTTTAAAGATATTTAAAGATGAGACTATTTAGAAAGCGGTAGTGTCTGTCGGGTATTCGGTCTGTTTTTTATATAAAAACAAAAACCGTGCCGTTTTCTCAAAAACAAAAATCCCGCAAGGTCAAACGGCCTTGCGGGATTAAAAAGGGTTTAAAAATACCCAATATAGGTTACTTCTTTTTTCTCAAATTGAAGATAGCGTCCATGTCCAATTCGATTCCTGAAACAGTATCAATCACACGTCCATGTGTAAAGGTTTTTACTTTTTGTGGCGGATGAATCACATGAATCGTTTTAGTCGTTGGAATAACTAACCAAGCTGATTTTATACCTGCTTTAAAATAAGTCTTTATAATTTTATCCGTCACATCTGTCAAAAGTTGCTTTGGTGATAAAATTTCAATCGCTAAAATTGGCAATTGCGATATTTTAACCACATCATTCATCCAATCATCTTCAATAATTGGAAAAACCGCTACATCAGGTTCGGGATTACCGCCTCCAGTAGGTAAATCCAAACTGATTTCTGTCAAAGCCTCATATACATCTCCATACGCAACATTCAATGCCGTAGTAATACGTGCTTGTAATTTAGAATGATTTAGGCTACCCACGTCTTCGCTGATTAATACTTCGTTATCAAATTCATTTTCAAGAACCAATGTATTTTCCATGTTTAAAAATTTTAAACGCAAGTTAAAACTATTTTCAAGAAAACCAAAGTACCCCCTCAGTAATTCGATTACATAATGCCAAACAATTTAGCATATTTCATCATTTCTCCTGGATTTGACAATTTGATTTTACCCATCATCACCGCCATCATCGGGTTTTCTTCGCCTTTTACCAATTTCATCAATGTCTCTGATTTTGCAGTAACGGCACATTTAGCCTCGCCAACCAAGCCGTCGAGTATCTCCAATTTGCCATCTGCCACGCGCAGTGTTTTTTGTAATCCACCACTATCAAGATTGAAATGAAACGTGGTTTCAACACCATTCAATGCTTCAGGTTTGATTTTAGCAGGTAAACCTGCAAGAAATTCTTGAGCTGTCATTTTATTGTTTTTATTTTTTAAAAAATTAATTATCAATTATTTATAATTGTGAATTTATCCACATAAGTATATCATTCAAAACGGTTAATTTCTCAGGTTCATTATGCGTTTCATGGAACAAACCTTCATATTTTTTATATTTGATATTCGATACACGTTGTGCAAACGCTTCCGTAGCGGTTTGTTCAATCAAGCCATCTTCAGTGCCGTGCAACATCAAAGTTGGTATCGGCATCGCACCCGCATAGCTATCTAAAAACGCTGCCGAATCAGTCATACCCATACCCGCCGCCGCTGTAATTTTGCTGTGAACAAGCGGGTCTTTGACATAAGCCTCGACAACCGCTTTATCTCTTGAAATAGTATTGACATCTAAACCAGAATCCTGCGTAAAAGTTGGAAAAACAGAACGCATCAACTTACCCATCGAAATCATAATCGGCTTAGGTTCAAAGGCTAAGCGAATCCATGCACTCGCTGCAATCACTCCCCTCAGTATCGTCGGCTGCCGACGAATGACATAGTTTAACACCAAATTCCCACCCATCGAATGACCATATAAAAACATCGGCACATCATTCATGCGTTGCTTCGTATCTGTCAAAAACACTTCAATATCGTCCAAATAACTATCAAAACTCGGAGCATGACCGCGTTTTCCTTCCGATTTACCATGACCTCGATTGTCAATAGCCAAGACAGCAAAACCTTGTTTATTAAAAAAATCAGCCACATGTGTATAACGTCCACTATGTTCACCGAATCCATGAACGATGCAAATAATGCCTTTATACTGAGGGGGGGTGTTTTCTCTTATAAAAAGTTGTATCCCGTCTTTTGCCGTTAGGCTCTTCGTTATTTCTGCCATTTTCAATATTTTATGAATATGCTCAAAGGTAAATAAAGACGTGATTATTTAATAAAAAAACTGTGTATTGTCGCACAAGGGCAGTTTTTTCCTAAAGAAACGTTCAGAAATCTATCTTTACATCATTTTTCAAACCATAACACATCAAAAGCCTATGCCTGACACAAAAAATGCCCCCCTCAGTATCACCGAGGTTTTTCTCATCGAAGCCATTATTTACATTGCTTTGTGGATGTGGAACGAGTACGTCGCTACGATTATGACGCTTGCTTTCTCTGCCATTGCCCTTTTCATTTTGGCTATTTCGCTTATTTCGGAACTGATAGAAAGGTCAAAAGTACCGCGTTGGTATTTTACTTATATGCTTATTTCAATCTTTACACCTTTAATTATTGGTGCATTCTTTTGGATTTTAAACAATGGCAGTTTCACTTGGATGAAAGGTTAGATTTTAATCTTTCTTAAATTTAAAGCATTGATTTTTAATTAAAAATAGAACAATGTTAAAACGCTATTTGAATATTTCTTAAATTCAATTTTATTTATTTTAATTCAATTTTAATATTTATTAAACAAAAGACAAAGTCGCTTTTTGTCATTCTGAGCGCAGCGAAA
>JANLQI010000413.1:0-11400 GCA_031367705.1 Saprospiraceae bacterium
TAAATATTGAACGTGTTTTGCATCACAACGAAGACGATACTGAGGGGTATGCTTTGCGATTGGTTAATGCCGACACGAATTTCACAAATTACACGAATTTAGTTCCTTTCAGGATGACAAAAAATTCGTGTAATTTGTGAAATTCGTGTCTCAAAAATGCCAAACATACCGCAAAGCATACCCCTCAGTATCGTCTTCGTTGTGATGCAAAACACGTTCAATATTTACACCGCCCATCGCTTCATAAAAGCGTCTTGAAGCTGAATTGGCTTCAAAAACCCATAGATAAACGCCTTGATTCGGATAATTTTCCTTCGCCCATGCCATCGCTTTTTGGATTAATTGTTTGCCGATGCCTTGCCCTTTTAAGTCAGGTCGGACGTGTAAATTGTCAATCAAATTGCCCCAATTTACATCATCCGCACCGTAAACACAGACAAAACCAGCCAGTTTCCCTTCATTTTCAGCGACTAAAACATATTGATTTTCTGTTGGTGCGTCAAAACGTTTTTGCCAATGTGCTTGTCTTTCCGCGTGAACATTACCGTCGAGGTAAGCATCACTTAACATACCTCTGTATGTGTTGCGCCAACTTTCAGCGTGGAGGTTGGCAATGGCTGCGGCATTGTTTTTTTCTGCTTCTCTAAAAATCATTTGAATACTTTTATCAATAAATGCGTCAATGTCTTTCTTCAAAATTTACAATTTAAACACCAACCAACAAATCAACCCAATGACAAACAAAGAAATCAAATGAAAAGTCATTCGCCAATAAAAAGGTGGATTGGGTATATTTTGAGTAGATTTTGCATTGCCCCAAGCGATAAAAGCATCAGCAACCGCCAATTCACCGAATACATATTTTTTGCCAAAACCAAAACTGTTTGGAAAACCAAAAGCCTCAATGCTGTTGCGAATAGGCACATAAAATTCTCCTTCTTTATTTTCAGCCATTGCCCGAATTGCCACAATTGAAGCCGACGAACCAACGCCTAAAATAACGGGTCCAGAATCCACATCTCCTTGACTATCAATGCCTTTTGGATATTCCCGAATCGCAGGTAAACCAAATTTATATTCGATAAAATGCTTTTTATATTTCTCAAATTGGTCTTTTGCAAAAACAGAATCTATGTCGGGTAAAAAACAATTGATTAGGCTTTGAGACGAGCCGCGTGCGCCATATAAACCACTACCAGCTTTATAGGATGCGTCTCCATTATCAAATGTTATAACTCGTTGCTCAAAGGCAATGAACTTAAAAATATGTGCTATTAAACCCGTGTGGGCATCTGAATTTGCCTTAATATTGTTCAAAAGCGTGTCGATTGTCGTTTTATACTGAGGGGGGTAAATTTTGTCATGCAAAGACAAACTCGCTAAGCATAAGACATTATCCGCTTGCCAAGCGTTGTGGAAATAAGATTCTAAAAAGTCAAATTTCGACGTTTTAATCGCTTCACTAATGGCTTCACATTGGTTTTGAAATTGATTAGAAATAGCTGTATCTCTTTTATCTAAATCATTTATTGTCAAATATTTAGCCATTAAATAGCTACTCCAACCATTGTAAAATGCACCATATTTCAAAGGTAAATCATCGGAAAAAACAGCTTTACCCATATCTGAATTCACTTGTGAAATACTCCATTTTATCTCTTCATTGGCTTCTTGAAAAAGCGGATGTTTTTTATCCATAAGCTCTACAAAATCCGTCCATGCCAAGCCATACAGAACCGTTGTAAAGATAAAACCTTCGGGAAACAAGGCTTGCATTTTTTCCCCTGCTTGATTATTGTGTAACTCATTTTTCAAATAACGCAATTGAGAAAGTACGTCTTGATTGTAAACTGACGTGCCTTCCGTTTTGTAATTTGGGGAATAATATAATTTGCCGTTGATATACAAAAGCAAGAAGACAGGGAGTAGAACAAGAAATTGAACGATTCTTTTGATGATTATCATGAAGTATATTTTAAGACACGAATTACGCTAATTTCACGAATTAAAGAGTCAAAATAACCAATAATCCTAATCAGCCAATTCGTGAAATCTGTGTAATTCGTGTCAACAACCCGACTGCCCATAATATGCCCCTGCCCCATGTTTCCTAAAATAATGCTTATCCATCAAAGCCTGTTTTATCGACGGAGTTAATGGGTTAATTTGCAAAGTTAGAAACGCCATTTTTGCCAATTCTTCTAAAACGCCTGCGTTATAAACCGCTTTCATAGCCGTTTTGCCCCATGTGAAGGGTCCATGACAAGCGACCAAAACCATTTCCACTTCTTCGGGTGATAAGTTTTCTCTCTTGAAAATATCGAGAATTTGATTGCCTGTTTCATGCTCATAATCACCTTGTATCATCTCGTCGGTCATCACATCGGTCACAGGTACTGAGGGGGTCAAATGGTCGGCATGAGTTGTTCCGAGATTCGGTATCGGACGCATCGCTTGCGCCCATGCCACTGCGTAAGTGGAATGTGTATGACAAATACCGCCAATTTTATCAAAATTTCGATACAAAAGGACGTGCGTTTTAGTATCTGATGAAGGGCGTTTTGCCCCCGCTTCCACTACCCTATTGTCCAAATCCACCAGTACAATATCGTCCACTTTTAAGTCAGAATAAGGAATACCGCTTGGTTTTATGGCAATAATGCCTTCTTTTCGGTCAATTGCCGATACATTTCCGAAAGTATAAATCGCCAAATTTTGTTTTGGAATTTCCATATTGGCTTCGTAAACGGCTTCTTTTAGATATTTTAAATTCATGTGTGTTAATGGTGATTTATTTTTAAATGAATTTGTTTTAAAACAATTATTTTTACACAAAATTTTTGAAAAATTAGAACATTATGGAACAAAATAAAGCAATTGTCCTTTTTCAGGAAAAGCAAGTCCGCCGTATATGGCATAATGAAAAATGGTATTTTTCAGTCGTAGATGTCATTGAAGTATTAACAGATAGTCCAAACCCTCGTGTTTATTGGGGCGTTTTAAAGGGACGAGAATCCCAGTTGTTTACAAATTGTAAACAACTGAAATTGGCATCAACTGACGGTAAAAAATATGCTACCGATTGCGCCAATACTGAGGGGTTACTCCGAATAATCATGTCCGTTCCTTCTCCCAAAGCAGAACCTTTTAAAATGTGGTTGGCGCAAGTTGGAGAAGAACGCATTCAGGAGATCGAAAACCCCGAATTAGGTATTGAACGTATCCGTGAATTGTACAAAGCCAAAGGTTATACCGATGAATGGATAGCCAGCCGCCTTAAAAGCATTGATATTCGCAAAGAATTGACCAAAGAATGGCAACAACGTGGTGTCAAAGATGGTCAAGAATATGCTATTTTAACTGCCGAAATCGCCAAAGCCACTTTTGGAATGACGCCTTCTGAACATAAAGAACTTAAACAACTCGACCGCCAAAACCTCCGCGACCACATGACAAATCTTGAACTTATCTTTTCAATGCTTGGCGAAGAAGCGACCCGCAGCGTTGCCATCAAAGACGATGCACAAGGCTTTTATGAAAACCAAGATGCCGCACAACGTGGTGGCAAAATGGCGGGTAATGCACGCCGTAGTTTTGAAGAAACGGAAAATGTCAAGGTTGTTTCCTCTGAAAATTTCTTAAATCGAGTAGGCGAAAATGATGATGAATTAAAGCATTTAGAATAATTTTTGCTTGATTCAAATTAGATTTAGTAAATTTTTAAAATTTACTAAATCTTGAAAACTAACCATTTTGCTCAACAAACCCACCTAATTTCACATACTTCTCATACAAAATCGCATAAATCACTGCCTTTTCCGCTTGCGGATAATATTCTGCATCATAGCCCGATGACATCGCTAATTGGGCATCTTCCATTGTCAAATAAAGACCTGCGGCAACGGCGGCACACATCGCTGCACCAAGCGCACACGCTTGTTCTGATTTAACGACTTTTATAGGCATATTTAAGACATCTGCAAGGGTCTGCATCACAAAAGGTGATTTTTTGGCAACGCCACCAATTGCGACAACTTGTTGAATACCAACACCTTCTGTGATAAAACGGTCAACGATGGCTTTTGAACCAAAAGCCGTAGCTTCGACTAAGGCTTTGAAAATGATGGGCGCATCGCTGCCCAAATTCAAGCCTGTTATCGCTCCTTTTAAAGTGTGATTGGCATCGGGAGTACGTCGTCCGTTGAACCAATCGAGGGCGATAGGGTCGTTTTTACTGAGGGGTAGTGCCGATGCTTTTTCAGCAAGTTTTGGAATAATTTGAGCCGTAATTTCAGCCCCTTGTGCTTCGCTCAAAAATTCACGTAGCGGAAAAGCTAAGAGGTTTTGAAACCACGCATACACGTCGCCAAAAGCCGATTGACCCGCTTCCATGCCCAACATATTGGGCAAAATAGAGCCGTCCACCTGTCCACAAATCCCTTTTATGAGCAAATGACCGACTTCATCTGTGGGTGCTATGAGCATATCACATGTCGAAGTACCCATGACGCGGACGAAGGTGTAAGGCTCGATGTGCGCCCCAACGCCGCCCATGTGTGCATCAAACGCCCCGACTCCGATGACGACATTTTCGGGTAAACCCAATTTTGCCGCCCATTCTTTTGATATTTTGCCCATTGGCAAATCGCTCGTATAAGTATGCCGATACAGACGTTCACGCAAACCTGCCAAAAGTGGGTCAAGTTGCGTCAAAAAGGCTTCGCTTGGCAGACCTTCAAAGGCTTCGTGCCACATGGCTTTATGCCCTGCGGCACATCTTGAACGGCGCATACTGAGGGGGTCGGTTTCACCTGTCAAAACAGCAGAAATCCAGTCGCAATGTTCAACCCATGAAAAAGCGGCTTTTCGGACTTTTTCATCAACCCGTAATGTGCGTAAAATTTTTGCCCAAAACCATTCGGAGGAATAAATGCCGCCAACGTATTTTGTGAAATCAATAGCGTAACTATGCGCTAATGCGTTGATTTCCAATGCTTCTTGATTAGCTGTATGGTCTTTCCAAAGGATAAACATACCGTTTGGATTGTCCTGAAAATCGGGCAACATACTGAGGGGTGTCCCCAAACGGTCAACGGCAACAGGCGTTGAACCTGTGGTATCAACCGAAATGCCGACGACATTTTGAGCAACTTTTGTACCTGCTTTTACCAACGCTTCTTTTATCGCTGTTTCCAAACCTTCGACATAATCCAAAGGATGTTGGCGGTACTGAGATAGGGATGGGTCGCAATACATACCTTTTTTCCAACGAAGATAATAAAAAACATGGGTTGCAACTTCTGCCCCATTTTCTGCATTAACAATTAATGCACGGACGGAATCAGTCCCATAATCGAGTCCTATGACGTATTTCATTATTATTATTTTATAATTTCCTTGAACAATGAACCGTTAAAATCATTCTAATACATCTAAAGCCTCTGTATTATTCGTATATTTTAGAATCACAAACAGATTAAACAATATCATTCTTATGAAGATTTTCGCTTTATCAACGTTTTTATTTTGCTCGCTTTTTACCCCTGTTTTTGCCCAAACGCATGGTACTTTACAGATTGAAGGCAGCAGATTCCGAAATACAAAAGGTCACATGCGTTTTGCTATTTATAATGACAAAACCTACTTTTTAGATACAAAAGGCTATTTTGCGCTTGGAGAAGCTGTCATAATTGGCAACAAAACCTCTGCTACTATCAATCTACCGCCAGGCACTTATGCTGTTTCGTTTTTGCACGATGAAAATGACGATAAACAAATGGAATATACTTTGGGTATTCCGAGAGAAGGTTTTGGCATCTCGAACTTAAAATCTTTCCCTTTTGGAAAACCCGCTTACGAAAAAAGCCTTGTGACTATTGAGTCGGGCAAAACCACTTATGTGCCTATTAGAACTTTCTATTTTTTCTAATATTAGAGAACTTGCGTCAAGTTTATAACTTGACGCAAGTTGGTGCAACTTATTTTTTCACAGAAAACCGATAAACTGTTGTCGTTTTATACGTTTCCTTAGGTTTTAAAGTCGTTGTTGGAAACTTCGGTTGGTTCGGAGAGTCCGGATAATGTTCCGTTTCAAGACACAACCCAGAGCGTTTTTTGTAAATAACACCCTCTTTTCCGACAATTGTACCATCTAAGAAGTTGCCTGTATAAAACTGAATCGCAGGTTCAGTTGTCAAAACTTCCATCACACGCCCGCTTGTAGGTTCGTAAACAACAGCCGCTTCATGAATGTTTGTTGTGTGGTCTTTGATAATCCAAGCATGGTCGTAGCCGCCACCAAATTTAATTTGCTCATTCAAAGTGTCGTTGATACGCGCGCCAATTTTAGTAGAAGTCATAAAATCGAAAGGCGTTCCTTCAACCGATTTTAACTCGCCCGTAGGAATCAAAGTTTTGTCAACAGGTAAGAATTTATCACAATTCAGGGCGATTTCATGGTCTAAAACCGTCGTATTCATATCACCTGACAGGTTGAAATAGGCGTGATTTGTCAAGTTGACCACCGTTGTTTTGTCGGTTGTGGCAGTGTATTCTATCTTCAAAGAGTTGTCCCTTTGAAGCGTATAAAGGACTTCAACAGATAAGTTCCCTGGGTAGCCTTCTTCCATATCTTTACTGGTATATGTCAATTTCAAAGCAACATCTGGTCCGTCAATCGGCGTGGCAGCCCAAACCACTTTGTCAAAACCTTTAAGACCACCGTGTAAATGGTTTGCGCCATTATTGACCGCCAAAGTATAGGTTTTGCCTTCTAAACTGAATTTTCCTTTAGCAATGCGGTTGCCATAACGCCCGACGAGTGCGCCAAAAAAAGGTACGCCTTTTTCATAGCCACTGATAGAGTCGCAGCCCAAAGTGATGTCTTCGTACTTGCCGTTTTTGTCGGGTGCTGTCCACGAGACGATAGTGCCGCCATAATTCGTAATCTTAACAGTCATACCCGCCACATTTTTGAGGGTGTAAAGGTCAAGTGCAACGCCCTCTTTTGTTGTGCCAAAAGAGGACTTTTCGATGCTTGCTTTTTGAGACATGTCTTTTACGTCTGATTTTTTTTGTTCTGTATTTTGATTGCATGAAGCCATCAAAATCAAGGTTGTGAAACTTAATATAAATTTATTAATCATTGTAAATCGTTGTTTATTAATTATTTAGTTGTTATTTAAAAAATAAAAAAAGTAACCTTAATATTCTTATACTATCTTAGCTATTAAAAAAAAGAGCGAATGAGAAATTTATTTAAAAAACTAGTCTTCAAACACCTCCTTCGGAAACGCCCGTCGCAAGACAATGAAATGGTCGAATACTCACCCTACCGTTTTGCCAAAGGGTTTCGAGAAGTAAAAATCATCACAACACAACTCGTTAAAGACAGTTTTCTGATAATATTAGGCATCGCTTCTGCCGCTTTTGGGCTTGAAAGTTTTTTGCTGCCCAATAACTTTATTGACGGTGGTGCGACGGGTATTTCGCTCCTTATTTCTGAACTGACGAGTATTCCCTTGCATTTTTTAATCATCGGCATCAATTTACCGTTTATTTTCATCGGCTATCAAGTCATCGGCAAACAATTCGCTATAAAAACGGCTATTGCGATAAGCGGATTAGCCCTCTGCGTTGCCACTGTTCATTTTCCTGAAGTTACACAGGACAAGTTATTGGTCGCTGTTTTTGGCGGCTTTTTCCTTGGCGCAGGTATCGGACTATCCGTCAGAGGCGGCGCGGTGATTGACGGAACAGAGGTTTTAGCCATCTTTCTAAGCCGAAAATCAGGCTTATCTATCGGTGATGTTATCATCATTTTCAATGTTATGATTTTCGCTTTTGCTGCTTATATTATGTCTATTGACACCGCTTTGTATGCCATCATTACCTATTTAGCGGCTTCAAAAACCCTTGATTTTGTGGTGGACGGCATAGAAGAATATACTGCCGTAACCATCATTTCTCCTCATTCTGAAGAAATTAAAGAAATGATAATCAATGAATTAGGTCGTGGTGTCACTGTTTATAAAGGTAAAGGTGGCTTCGGCAGATTGGGCAAAAAAAATGAACTCGATATTCTTTACACCGTCGTTACACGCCTTGAAGTAAACAGACTCAATACAGCGATTATGACCATTGATTCCAATGCATTTGTCGTTACAAGTGCCGTCAAAGATACCAAAGGTGGTATGATAAAAAAGAGACCTTTGGCACATTGACGTTATAAGGTACAAACTTGAAGCAAGTTTGAAACGCAGCAATTTTCGCTTTGGAAAATAACAATCAGTTTTTGTCATTTTGAACGAAGTGAAAGAATCTAAATGCTTTATTTTCAATTATTTAGATTCTTTCACTTCGTTCAGAATGACAAAAAAAAGCCGCTTACCGATAATAAACCTCATTCCACCGCAATTCATTTTTTAAGGAACGCAAGTCGGTTTTGGCATCAATGACAACCGTTTCGAGGTTGAACATATCCGCGAAGTCTTCAAAATATTCTGTTGTTAAATTCTGACTGTAAACTGTGTGATGCGCGCCTCCTGCATAAATCCAAGCGGCACAAGCCGTTGACATATCTGGTAATGGTTTCCATAAAACCCTTGCAACAGGCAGTTTAGGCAGTTTCTCAAACGGTTCAATGGCTTCCACTTCATTGACCAATAAGCGGAAACGATTGCCCATATCCATCAACGACACGTTTAAGCCTGCACCACCTGACACGTCAAAAACCAAGCGCACAGGGTCAGCTTTGCCGCCAATACCCAACGGATGAATTTCGCAAGATGGTTTGCCTTTGGCGATTGAAGGGCAGATTTCAAGCATGTGAGAACCTAAAACAAGGCTGTTTTGAGGGTCAAAATGGTAGGTATAGTCCTCCATAAAAGAGTTGCCGCCCGCCATGCCACTTGCCATCACTTTTGCAGCACGTACTATTGTGGAAGTTTTCCAATCCCCTTCACCACCAAAACCATAGCCCGAAGCCATCAAACGTTGCGAGGGAATGCCTGGGAGTTGCACCAAACCGTGCAAGTCTTCAAAAGTATCGGTAAAACCCTTGAAATTGCCTTCTTCAAGGAAATAGCGCATACCAATTTCGATTTTTGCGGCATCCCGTAGCGAACTGTGTTGCGCACCACCTTTGCGTAAAGTAGCTGCCAAAACGTAGCTTTCGTCATATTCCGCAACGAGTTTGTCAATATCGCTATCGCTAACGGCATTGATTTTTTCAACCAAATCGCCTACACCGTAACCATCAATAGTATAGCCGAATTTCATTTCGGCTTCTACTTTATCGCCATCCGTGACGGCAACTTGACGCATATTGTCACCAAAACGACAGAACCGCGCACCCTGCCAATCATAACGAGCTGCCGCAGCGCGCATCCACACGTTTAAACGCTCGTGTACTGAGGGGTCTGCCCAATGACCAACAACGACTTTTCGATTCAAGCGCATACGAGTCATCATAAAACCAAACTCACGATCGCCATGTGCCGATTGGTTGAGGTTCATAAAATCCATATCCATATCACCCCACGGAATATCGCGGTTGAATTGCGTATGCAAATGACACATCGGTTTTTGTAAGTTTTGCAAACCTCGAATCCACATTTTGGCAGGTGAAAACGTGTGCATCCATGTGACAATGCCGATGCAATTTGGGTCTGTATTCGCCGCTTGACAGATTTTGTAAATCTCATCAGGCGTTTTTACAACAGGCTTGAAAGTGACTTGAACGGGTATTTTTTCCGATAGATTCAAGGCATTTGTTATCGTTTTTGAATGTTCTGCTACGGTTTTCAGCGTTTCCTCACCGTATAAATGTTGGCTGCCTGTGACGAACCAAACTTCTAATGTCTTTAAATCAAGCATAAACTTAATGATGAATGATGAAATATGAATGATGAATTTTTTTAGTGTTTTTAGGACACATTCTTTGTTTTTAAAAAGAAGGAGCGACCCCCTCAGTATATTCTATAGTTAATCAATCAGTTTTTCAAAAACCACTTGACCATCTTTCACTACCCTTCTAACTGGTTCAATCCAATCATGTTGACAATTTTCTAAAGGGTTGGAAATCATTATCCAATCGTCAATTTCAACTCCAAATCTCTCTTTACATTCGTCATATAATTCGGATATATCATCATAAAATTGGTCCCACAAACAGGAACAATCTTCTTTTTTATTGTAACCAAATAGATAAATTTCATCATTTTTCTTATATAACATTAATCTGACTATTTCATCTGTTTTGTTCTGTATCGTAGCAATCTTCCTCATGTTGGACAATTAAATTTATGTGAAAACCTATACATTTTTTAGCTTTGAATATACTACCGAATCCAAAAACCGCCCTTCCCAAAAGCAATTTTCCTTAAAATGGGCTTCTTTCACAAACCCACATTTTTCAAGCAAACGAGCCGAAGCCACATTGTCAGGGTCAATAATCGCTTCTATTGAGTGACAATTCATTTCTTTAAAACCAAACTCTAATACCGATTGTAACACCTCATACATAATGCCTTTTTGCCAATAATCACGATGCAACAGATAACCGATTTCTGCCCTAAAATGCTCTGGTTTTAAACGATAATAACCAATTGTACCCAACAGTTTTACATCGTTTTTGTACGATATTGCCCAAAGTAAACTTTCACCTTTCTCGTCACCGTCGTGTATAGACTGAATCAAAGTCGTGACATCGTCCATTGTTTTGGCTAAAGGTCGTGGAATATACGCCATCGTTTCTGGGTCAGAACGCATACCAAACAGCATTTCTGCATCGTCAAAAGTAATTTGTCGCAACACCAAACGGTCAGTTGTTAAAGTTGGAAATGGGTCAAAATGAATGTCTAACATGCGTTAAATACAATTTAAAAGTTTGATTATCAAATATTTACGAAATTTTAAAGATTTCGTAAATCTAATTTACCCCCTCAGTATCACATCACAGGGTCAGGCATAAAATGCCAAAAAGAGTGAAATTTATCTGCATATCGTACTTTATCTAATTTATAAAGAATCGCCTTTTTAGTTGCCGATTGCTCATGTTTTTCCCCCGTATCAATCAATAATTTGGTGGACAAAATCTTACGACTAAAATTCCGCCTGTCCAATCCCCTATCATAAATCGCTTCATACAGCTTTTGTAATTGCGGAATAGAGAACTTTTCAGGCAATAATTCAAAACCCAACGGATGCAAAGCCGCTTTATAACGCAAGTGTTCCAAAGCTTTTTCAACCATTTTATCGTGGTCAAATATCAATTTTGGCTTGTGTTTTAGGCTCATCCAATGGGCATTATGCGCTTTTACGGCATCTTCGTCATGGTCATTAATATTGATGAGTGCAAAAAACATAACTGAAATCGTGCGCTCAACAGGGTCACGATTG
>JANLQI010000449.1:0-10883 GCA_031367705.1 Saprospiraceae bacterium
AGTTGGTCGTCTAAATCTGTTCTATCTGTTATCAAAACAATTGTTGGACTTGCGAAATAAGGACTCTTCATCAACAAACGTGTCAAATACAACATTGTAAAACTTTTGCCACAACCTGTTGCACCGAAATAGGTGCCGCCTTTGCCACTGCCGTGTGGACGCATATTTGCTTTAACGCTTTGGAACAATTTATTGGCGGCATAATATTGAGGATAGCGACAAAATATCTTTTCTTCTTTGGTGCTGGTATCTGGAAAATAAATAAAATTGCGAATCACATCACGCAAACGATGTTTATTGAATAAACCTTGAACCATACTGTACATTGAATTGATTCCATCAACAGGTTCATCTTCTGCATTCACTTTGCGCCAAGCGTAATAGAAATCGTAAGGCGCAAACAATGAACCTGATTTGTTATTTACGCCATCGCTGATGACACAAAACGCATTGTATTTGAACAGTTCGGGAATATCGCGGCGATAACGGACGGTTAGTTGCGTGTATGCGTCCTTGATTGTCGTGTTTTCTTTGACTGCTGATTTAAATTCTATGACAACCAAAGGCAAACCGTTGATATATACAATGCCATCGGGAATCCGCTTTTCGTAACCTTGAATTTCAAGTTGATTGACAAAACGATAAATGTTATTGTCTTTTGCAGCACCATAGACCACTTCGGTCTCTGCTGCCAAAGCCATATCATTAACAACGGAAAGGCTTTCTAAATGCACTAAGGATTTGAAATCTATCAAATGAATAAACAAATCCTTTTGGTTTCTATCTTCTCGTTTCAAGACAAAACCATCGGCAATCATTTTTATTATCGCTTTGTTGCTTTCGTATAAAGCGGAATTGGGCAAGACTTCCAATTGCCGAATAATGCTGCGTATTTCATTCAGCGTAATATCGTCGTCGCTGTACTGATTCAGGAGGTAGGTTTGTAAGTCCTCCCTCAGTATCACTTCATTCAGTTCTTTGTGGATGCGTGTACCGTTGATATGTGGAATATGCACATCGTTCAGTAGCTCAATGAAGGCTTGTTCAAGGGTATTTTCTGTAAATGTCATTGCTTTATTTGATTGTGGATTTTTTTAGAATTTTATTGAGGAATATTACGCTTATATTATTTCAATATCAATTTGGCTATCGGCAATATGCCCGCTTGTACAGCATCTCGATATTGTTTTGAGGTTTTAAGTATGTGAAAGCCATTCGTTTGTACCCACACATAAGGCGTTTGCTCTGTGGCTTTTAGTTTATTGATTTCGGGTGCTTCTCGATTCAGCCAATCTTTGAGCCATTGCAGTTTTCGTATAACTGTTGATACCTCGCCTGTGTTAGCTGTATGCACTTCCATAAAATAAACTTTTTCTTTGTAACAAAGTCCGTAATCCCAACGATTGGACTGTGGATATTTTGTGGTCGTACAAGCATCTATGTCCACGCTACCAGAACATTTTGAATTGTCTGATAATTGTACTTTCTGGCTGTACGTGCCTAAACCACGTAAACCAACTTGATAGCAAGTAGTTATATCAGGTGTGTTTTCAACGGCTGTTCTAAATGAATTGGTTTCTGTTCTTTTTACTTTACTCATGATGGGCAGCTAATTTTGAGATAATATCGGATGCTTTTGAACTGAATGACGATAATCCGCCCCATTCTGAAACGGCTAAATCTTCACTGCCCGCGTCGAGTGTCGAAATATCTTTGACGGTAACATGGTTGTTCTTTCTATCAAAATAATAAGTATTAATGGTCTTATTTTCCAAAATACTACTCAATATGTTTTTAACGGTGGCGGGTGATTTGATATCAAATAACTCTGCCAATGATTTATAATCCGCTTTAAAGGATTTCAAAAGCTGTACAGCCCATGCAAACTCTAACATCACAGGCGAATGAGTGGATATGATAACTTTGTAACCCCGTTCCATCAACTCCATCACCTGCAATAAAACAGATTTTATGGCTTGCGGATGTAAACCCATTTCTGGTTCTTCTATCACGACATACTTTATCTTATCCCGTTGCGATATTTTGGACGGTGGACACAGCCAATAAAAACTCAACAACAAAGGCATAAACTCTTTTTGTCCTGCACTCCATGTCATAAAAGGCAATGACATCTCGTTTACCATCATTTTTATCTTTTTCTGACCTGATTTGTCGTCAATGATGACTTTACCATCATGGAAAATACTGTCATTGAAGGAAGCACGCAAAGGTTCTTTCAGGCTTTGACTGCGTGGGAATATATCGCCTTGTTTACTCAAACCATTTTGTAAGAGTTGGCGCAAGGATTCACTAAAATGTCTCAAAACATAAGGTGTGGCTTCATCAAACTCGGTAAAGTATTTTGGTCTGCCATCGGCTATGCTTAATATGCGTTGTGCAGGTACGTAAAAAAGCGTTTCATCTGCGCCTTTTAAATCCTTTGGCTTCGGTTCTAAATATTTTTTATCTATCGTTTTGCCATCAAATATCAATTTCGTGTCTTTTTGCCAGATGCCGTGCATACCTTCTCCAAAATAGCGGTCAAGCACTTCATCAGGGTTTTTACTCCATACAAAATTGTATTGCTCCAAGATTTTGCGAATGTGTTTTTTATCAATGATGAGTTTCAACATCTGTATAAATATACTTTTCCCACTCGCTTGGGGTCCAACCAAAAGCGTTAAATCGCCAAAATTAACTTGGGCTTCTTGTATCGGTCCTAATGATTTTACTTGTAAACTATCCATTTTCTTTATTTTTTACAAAAATAAGGTTTTATGACTTCTTCATAGCAAGGTAGGTGTTTTTATCTTGCCTTTCGTGTCAATTTATGCCTCTTATCCACTTTTCATCTACCATCTTGAAACCCCCTCAGTAAAAGAAGGGGCTTTCAAGATGTTGGATGTTTTATTTAAAACAGATACCCCTCAGTATTTAGGCAAATTCAATTGTTTCTTCAAGTACTTTTTCCACGACAGCTACTTCGTTTTCAAAGAAAGTTGTTAAACGGTCAGTAAATGCCGCTTCTCTTGCTTCAATATCTTCTTTAACCCAATCGTTTTTGGGATATTGACCCAATTCTTTTACAACTGAAATACTTGAATTATTATATTTCAATTTCTTTACACCAAAATAGCCATTCCCTGCTTGGATATTAAGTTTTTTCTCAAAAACGATTTTATTGCCAAATCTATCAAGGTATTGTTGTGCTTCTCTATCCGACCATCCATGATAGTTTGCCTCTTGCCATTTTTTGGGAAAGATGTGTTCTATGTCAAATGTCGGTGGCAATAACTGCGTTTGTTCTACATTCAAATAAGCATCCAATAAAAGTAAGGCTCGTGAAATACGTGAAGACGCATGTTCAACTATTTTTGCTTTAATATTGTCCTTATTATGTTCTTTATTTTGGTCTATCCTAAATTGTATGTCCTTGCCTTGGCTTACTGCAATACACGCATTGTAAATATCATCTTTAATCCCATTTACTGATGGAGTAACAATAAATTTAATCAATAACGAAGCCATTAGTTTTTTTAAGAAAGGGGCAAAAATTTCTTCAAAGTTTTCACTATCCTTATTAGTGATGAAAAACACACTCGTGGCATATTTCCAAAACTCATTTGGATAACACGTTAAACAATGCAAATATTTACGTGCTTCGGTTGAAATCTCATAATTAACTTCTTCGCCATCCTCGTTTTCTGGTTTTACGCCTGTGTTTATGTATTTCCAAAAATAGGCTAAGGACATTATTGTGTCCATAAAGCCAACTGTTTTTAATTGGGCGTATTTATCGGTTGCATAGAATTTTCTCAAACCAATTTCTTTTGATTTGTCGCCAATGCTTGCTCTCAATACATGGGTATTGTATCTGAAAATGTCGTCAATAGACATGTAAGAAACCTTACAAATACTTGTCAGTTCTTTCCATTGCTCAATAAATTCTTTTTTACCTTCTAATGTTACTTCATTGCGATAGAGTTGTGCTTTGAAAATATCGGAATCGGCTAACGGTAAGCCTCTATCGTTTAATGTTGAAAAGATAGTCAATGCCGTTTCAGATGTATCACAATCAATAGGCAGTATGATACACCTTCTTAGAATCGCAACACAAAAAGGTTTCCAAGTCATTGGGTTCTCTTGTGCATATTCATCACATTTCTTCTTGAAAAAGCGATAGTTTAAGGAATAATTATCTGTTGCCTTTTCTGAACTCTCACCTGTTTGCAAAATATTGTGAAACACGCCGTTGTCTTCCGTTGTGGCAACTCTTGATTCAATCAATATTTTCGACTTATCCAAAACTATTTGAGAGATTTCATCTATTTCCCAAATACAAGGCGCAATTTGGTTTTTCAAACCAATGACATCTGCTTCAACTTGTTTCATGTCTTCTAATTTTTTATAGAAAGCACGAAGCAAAAGGAAAAATGAAGTAATTCGCTGCTGTCCATCAATGATTTCTACTTCTTCAATGTCTGTGTCTTGGTTTTCGCTTTTGTAAGAAACAATTGTACCTAAGAAGTAATCTGATTTTGAGCCTTCGGTCTCATAAAAGTTTTGAATGTCATTCCACAACGTTTCACATTTTTCGACATTCCATTTGTAGGGTCTTTGAAAATCGGGAATAATGAATTTCTTTCCTTGCATCTCGCTTAGGAGCTTGCTGATGTTTTTTTTACTTACATGTAATTCTGCCATCTTTTTTTGTTTTAGGCGTTAATTAAAAAATGTTTTAAAATTTGTAAGTGTAGTATTCCCGATAAATCAATATTTTTTTCTGTATATATCTGCCTATTTAAATTCTGTTTTCAAAAAAGAAATTCCAGCTGTCTTCATAATTTTAAATTCATCTTTTTGGTCACTCCAAGGTAAAGCTTCATAGATAAATGCCCAAAATCTGTCGTAATCATCTTTTTTTAAAAGTTTAGCGTGTTCTCTATATTCTTTTAAATATACTGGTCTCATATGTTTTTTATCGTGTAAATAAGCTATCAACATGAAAATACAGTCATCACTCTCTATTGAATCATTCTTAAGATTTAGGCTTTTTAAATTAAATCCATATTTTAATGCCCAATAAAGACTAAATGAGCAAGCCTCATAAAACTTATTATTGATGCCGTATTTGTATATATCAATTGCCATCTCCTTAATTTTTTCATCCCCAATTTTAAAAGGTTCGAAAACCGATTTTTCTAAAATATTAATCAAGTAAGGATACAACAGAATCAAGTGATGTATTTGTTTTATGTAGTATTCTATTGCATCAGCACCTAAATATTTATTCGAAATCGTTTTAATAGCGTAATTAAGAACTGCTGTATCAGAGTTTTCGAGCATCAAATCTATAGCCAAATCCATAAAAGCTTGAAGCTCTTTTATCCTTATCACTTTTTTCTTACTTTTGGTGAATATGGGTGTAAAATAAAAGTGATTTAATTTTCGCTTCCAAACTTTATCACTTGGTTGCGGTAAAGATGAAATTTTTGATTTTTTATGATTAAGTGTTAATTCGTATTTTTTTAATTCTTCTGATAAAACAACGAAAAAATTTTCTGCTTCTTCATGTGTAGAAACATAACAACGATAATCGTCTATATAACGAACATACTTAAATTTTTTCTTGGTAAGCTCTTCATCTACAGCAACTAATATTACTTCCGAAAGCAGATTTGATGAATGTGGTCCTATCAAAAAACCATTTGTTTCACCTTGCTTTATGTTTCTTGAATAAAAATCAATTTCATTAAACCAAAGTCCAGGGTTTTTACTTGTTTTTGCGCATTTTTTTGTAATCAAAGCCCATGCTATTGCATGACTATACATACTTGGAAAACAATTCGAAATATCTGCATAGGCTATATATCTGCTTCCAATAATCAAATTGTTCTCAGGAACACCATCATCATATTCATTTTTATAGTTCATTTGGAAAAGAATCTTAGACCCTTTTTGTTTCCTAATATGTATTCTACTAATTTTATGTTTATCCTTTTTTGTTTTATCATCAAAATGCTTTTGAATTTTACCCCAATTATTAGCTAATGTCTTACATAAATTAGCATAGGCAAAAGGATGAGGAATTGATAGCGGACGAGGTACATTTATGTTCCGCATATTTGAATATCTGATATAATCTTTCTCTTTAACAGTTGCTATTGGCAGTGTTAGCGTTTTTACATAATTAAAAAATTCTTCACCAGTTAAAAAAGGTGGAATTTTATCCGCAAACAAACCAAAGCCAAGTAAGCCTTCGAATAGTTCGTCTGCTGTTATTTCATTCATGTACGCCGAATACTTTTTCATGAGTTTAATTTTTCATGGTGGCGAGTTTGGAGAGTAAAATATTCTTTAAATCGTCTAAAACAACGTTTTCTCTACTAAATCGCTCTAAGTGTTTAAATAAATTAGATGCTATCTTTTCAAATTTTTCCATTACAGAATCAATTGGGACAATGATTGGAAAATTAGAAAGTGTTTGACCGTCCCAATTCGGAAAAGTCGAACCTGTTGTAAGTCCAAGTAGTTTATTTAAATTATTTTTGTATAACTGATCAATAAATCTTTGTGAATGTTTTGCTCTAAAACTACAAACACCTCGTCCAAGACAATATATACCATCACATTTGACAAAACGACCAACAGTGCTTCCTCTTACACAAATAATTAAATCATTCAGAGCAGATAATTTTGTTGGTGCCGTAGTAAATTTGGTCTTTTTTGTATAATATTCTCCAAATTCAACGGGTCCATTTACTAAAGGCATACCTTCGCCACTCGTATTATATGTTTCACCATCAGGAGATTGCCCCATAATTATATTTGTAACATCTGATATAACTCCAACTTTCCACCCCGCAGGTATTTCCCCCAACTCACTTTCCACCATTTCCCCACCATTCGACTTATAAGGCACCCCCTCAGTATTCGGGAACTCAAAATCAACAAACCACTGTTTATAAACAGCCTGTGCCGTTTCTTCAAGTTTTTGAATGAGTTGGTTATTGAGATTGATGCGGTTTATAATGGTGTTGTATTCTTTGACGATTTCTTTTTGTTTGTCTATGTGCGGAATAGGCAATTGCATATCACAAAAATCTTCCCATTCCAAACTCCCACGCACACCACCAATGGCATAAAAACACGCTTCTCTGTCAAACTCTGTACGACTAAACCACATCATTAAATATTCAGGAAGTACCCCCTCAGTATCTTTGACTTCAAAAACAGGATAGGCTTGTGAAATAATCGCTTCATCAATCTCTTGCAACAAAGCCACAGGCATTTTTTTATCCCGCCTCACTTGCATCGTACTACACGCAAATTGATTTTTACGAATGATTTTATAGTTTTCCATATCCGTTCCAATGATATTGGCAACAGAAGGAATAAACTGTTTTGAAATGCTTAAACCCAATAGTTTTTGTACTTTTAAACCTGTATTGCGCTCATCTACCAATTGGATAATATCTCCAATACGTCTATAATTTGATTTCATAACCCAATTCTTTAAACACGGTTAATAAATCATTTTTAGATTGTTCTTCTGCTTTCAGAAGTTGTGCAAATTCTGTTTGTAAAGCCGTCATTTTGTCATCAAAATCAATGTTTTCATCTCGATTGATAAACTCAATGTATTTGCTCGGAACGAGTGAAAAATCTTTTTTCTCAACATCTTCAAACGAAGCCGAATAACAGTATTCAGGTGTGTCTTGATAAGTTTCTTTCCAATTTGTTTGCTGCCAATTGTGAAACGTTTCGCTCACATCTTGAATGTCTTTATTGGAAAACTGCGTAAATTTCTTTTCAAAAGGTTCACCCATTTGCCGCAAATCCATAAACAGAACTTCCTTTTCCCGTTCCCGATACTTTTTGATTTTATCGTTGATGACAACCGTGCGTGCTTTTTTGTTATTGTTTAAAAACCAAAGCGTTACGCTGATATTGGTTGTGTAAAACATATTTTGTGGCAACACTAAAATCGCTTCCACCAAATTATTTTCAATCAATTTCCGACGGATATTGTACTCGACACCACCGCCTGACAGCGCACCATTCGCAAGGATAAACCCTGCAACCCCATTTTCAGAGAGTTTGGCAGCAATATTTAGAATCCAAGCATAGTTCGCATTGCTTGTTGGCGGCACATCGTAGCCGTTCCAACGCGGGTCGTCGGTGAGTTCGTCGCTTGCCCGCCACTCCTTTTGATTAAAAGGTGGATTAGCCATCACAAAATCGGCTTTCAAGTCTTTGTGTTGGTCATTGCGGAAAGTATCGGCAGCCATCGCGCCCATATTGGCAGAAATTCCCCGAATAGCGAGATTCATTTTTGCCAATTTATAGGTCGTATTCGTGTATTCTTGCCCATAAATAGACACATCTTTCTTATTGCCTTTGTGCGAATCAATAAACTTTACAGATTGCACAAACATACCACCCGAACCACAAGCAGGGTCATAGATTTTGCCTTTGTAGGGTTCTAACATTTCAGCAATTAGATTAACGATACTTTTAGGTGTGTAGAATTCACCTTTACCTTTACCTTCTGCGAGGGCGAATTTGCTCAAAAAGTATTCATAAATGCGCCCCACAATGTCTTGTTCCTTGTCTTTGAGCGTATTGATATTATTGATGGTATCGAGCAACGACGCTAATTTCGTCACATCAAGATTGAGCCGTGAATAATAGTTGTCAGGCAAAGCCCCTTTGAGTGTCGGATTGTTTTTTTCAACCGTTGTCAAAGCCGTATCTATTTTGATAGAAATATCTTCTTGCTTACTTTCACCGATGAGATAAGACCAACGGGAGATTTCGGGCAAGTAAAACACATTTTTCATGGTGTAGAAGTCCACCATATCGGCGTATTGTTCCTTCCCCTCAGTAACGAGTTCGTTTTTGCGTTCTTCAAACTTATCGCTGGCAAATTTCAAGAAAATGAGACCGAGAACCACGTGTTTGTATTCAGAGGATTCCACCGACCCCCTCAGTTTATTCGCCGAATCCCAGAGTGTTTCTTCGATGCTGACGATTTTTGTTTGTTTAGCCATAAAGCTGTTTTTTAGAGTTATTTTAAGTGAAAATGATTTGTTTTTCTATCAAGATGCGGACTTATCTTGTTCTTTCAGTTTAAGAATAATTCTTTTAATCAATGATTTGGTGTATTTTTTCAACAAATAATGATTGGGTCTTTCTTGATAGAGTAATGCTATAATATTTTCTTCTACATCAGCAGTTCTTAAACCCTTTGATTGATAGTTGGTATCAATCAATTTATCTAAATTTTTATCCAACCAAATTAATTGACTTCTGAATTCCAGCCAATCTGCCTTAATATCAATATGATTAGGCATCAAATTTTGCACATAAGTAGCCACTTGTATGGTTTTATTCACTTTATCGTCATAAATTCTTTTTCTATAAGGCGAATCTAAGTCCTTTTGCCATAATGATAATTCTTCCAAAGAAGGTTTTTCAAAAACCACAAAGTTGTTGATTTGATAGTGAATCGTTAAATTGACAAAGTATTGAGCCACATGTAAAATCGAATTGGTCACTTTTGTTGGCTGCTTTAAAAAAGGTATCTTTTTCGTCTCAATATAGGCGTATCTTCTTTCAGCCGTAAAATCAATATTTAATTTTGGACTTTTCGGGTCAATTCTTCCAGAATGTGCAATCGTGCAAACATAGAGATTTTCTGTAAAAGTATTGATATCGAAAGTATGAAGCCGAATGGTTTTATCAACGACTTTAAAATTCGAGAATTCTTTATCGTTTAGACTTAGCAATTGAATAACATCTTCTGTTTCTAAGTTTTCCATATTCTCACCGTACAAGGTTACGACCTCTTCTGTTGTCGTTTCTCCTCCACCAATGACAATATCCTTAATAGCATCTCTACTTTGCAGTTTTTTGTAAATATCTATTTTGTTGAGGTCGAATCGGTGACAATACTTATCTCTGACTTCTTCTAAATATTTCAAAGTGTCAATGTAAATCTTGTCTTCTTTTGTACAGCTTATGACCGTAGAAGCCTCTAAATTCAAACCATTGATAGCATAAGAAGTCAAATTGTGGCTACCTATCCATATTTCAAACGTACCATTAAGCAGTTCAAAAAGGATAATTTTACTATGCAGCAAAGTTGTATTCAAGTTATATACTGATGGGTCTAATCTATATTCGTGTAAATAGATTTCGGTTGCGCCTAATCTGACATACTCCGCTAAATTATCAATATTGGTAGGTAATTGAATATCGGCACAATAAAAAGAATTGGGTTCTTTAATGGCTTTACAAAGAGCATCCAAATAAAAGAAGTTGACACCGATAGACCAATAAGCGACACAGCCTTTTACGCTGACACAGTTAATAAAACGTTCTTCTAATTTGAATTTTATGTTCGATGGATTTAATCCTGGGACAAGTTCTATTGTCATAATTTTATGTTCTAATGATATGAGAAGTTATATAATATTATATTTTTCAGGTTTTCTCAATAGAACGCGTGTAGGTTTTCAAATGAATCAGTGGCTTATTTTTAAAGTTATTTCTACACATCGCAAATAAACATATTCTTTCCCATACAACAAAACAAACCGCCACAATTCTTCCCAATCAAATAAAAAAAAAGTCCATAAATAAAAAAAACAATCTCCTTCACCCTAAAAGAATCGTACAGCTTGTGGTTGATGCTTGTTAAGCCGCCTTATGCTTTTGTTATGTCGCAATTCACCCCAAGAAGTCGAAAAAATGCGCCCACGAAAATAATTTTTAAAAATATTGATTTTTTTTCATCTCAAAGGGAACTTTTTAAAACACTTATGCGTTAATTCAAAATACATTGCAATCTATAAGGATACAAAAGTGATCCATACCAA
>JANLQI010000462.1:0-8073 GCA_031367705.1 Saprospiraceae bacterium
CAAACCCTCTAATCCGAGCGAAGATTTGAATACCTTCGACGGTTCTAAAGGGTTTGTCTCTACTTGCCGTAAACATAAGATGAATGTCTTTGACGCTATTAAAGATATTTTCGCTCGAAAAACTTTCCTATTTAAATTATCCTAAGCAGTTACCAAATCTACCACTGCTGCGCCTGATGCGGATACCGCACCACATATTGCTCCTTAATCATACGTCCTAAACGCTCGCGCAATTCTTCAATATTTTCTTTGGAAGTTGCAGACATAATGACACTTTCGCCGTATTTATTGGTCAAATTCTCAATTAATTCGGCTTCAATATTGTCTTTTGTTTCCGTATCAACGAGTTCATCAAAATAACGTTCACGATATAAATCCATTTTGTTGAAAACCATTAAAGTCGGTTTGTCGTCCACGCCGAGGTCTTTGAGCGTTGCTTGAACCGTCCGAATTTGGTCTTCGTATTGCGGATGTGCGATGTCCACAACGTGCATAATAATGTCCGATTCCCTTGTTTCGTCCAGCGTTGATTTGAAACTTTCAACCAAATGATGCGGCAATTTGCGGATAAAACCAACCGTATCGCTCAACAAAAACGGCACGGCATCAAAAACGACCTTCCGAACCGTTGTATCCAATGTCGCAAACAATTTATTTTCTGCAAAAACATCGGCTTTTGCCAGGGTATTCATTAAGGTTGATTTACCTACATTCGTATAACCGACCATCGCTACACGTATCATCGCTCCACGCTGCTTGCGTTGCGTTTGTGATTGACGGTCGATGGTTTCGAGTTCTTTTTTCAACAAACCAATCTGATAACGGACGATACGGCGGTCGGTTTCAATTTCTTTTTCACCCGGTCCACGCATACCGATACCCCCTTGCTGCCGTTCCAAATGCGTCCACATACCCCTCAGTCTCGGCAACAAATATTGGAGTTGTGCCAGTTCCACTTGCGTCCGTGCTTGTGCCGTTTGAGCGCGTTGTGCAAAAATATCGAGTATCAAAGAAGAACGGTCTAAAACCTTGATTTTCAATGCTTCCTCTATATTGGAATACTGTTTTGGCGACACATCATCTTCCAAAATTGCCATCGTCACGTCGGGGTGAGACTGCACATAAGCAGCTATTTCCTCCAACTTTCCCTTGCCCACAAACAGACGTGTATCAGGATGCGCCAGACGTTGTGTAAACCGTTTTATGGTTTTTGCACCCGCCGTCAAAGCCAAAAATTCGAGTTCATCGAAATATTCAAGGACTTGTTCCTCTGTTTGATTCGGTAAAATAAGACCGATAATAATGGCTTGTTCTTCGGTTTTTACAAGTCCTTTTCCGCGCTCGTCTGTACCGACTTTAAATTGATTACTTTTATCGTTTGTCAAAATATCTTTTTTAAATATGAAATATGAATGATGAAATATGGAGCTAAATTATTGACTTCCAGTATTTTATGTTTTAATTTTTAAATGAGCATGAAGATGTCGTATTTCTATACCCCCTCAGTATTTTTGGTATTTTGCAGCAAACCAATGACCAATTTACCAATTTTCAATCCCAAATAACCAATCACCGAACTCGTTTCGGAACAGGGTCGGAATGCTCATGCGTTGACCACGGATGACATCTAAAAATGCGTTTCAGCCCCATCCAGCCACCCCTCAGTATGCCCCATTCCATGACGGCATCTATCATGTATTGCGAACAAGAGGGTGTATATCGGCACTTACTCGGACCCAGTAGCGGCGAAATTAAAAGCCGATACGCTCGAATCGGTAAGATAAATATTTGTTTTAATAACTGATTCATTTCCAATGATTTAAAACGAAGCAGAATCCATCGTTTTACTTTTTGATAAAAGAAAATAGCCTTGCTTTTTTGAAGGAATATTGACTAGTACAATGTTCTTTTGGTCAGTAAACACTTCCGTTAGAACTCTATTTTCGACCGAAATGTTCCTTACCTCCCGAATGTTTTTTATTTCCAAATAAATCCACAAGGCTTGTTTGTCTTTCGTCGTCTCTTTTCCAACCCAAGTATAAGCTACTTTTTTGCCATTGAGTTGAATAGCGAAATTATTCTCCAAATAATTGATAATCAAACTATTAGCCTCTGGGTTTTCTCTTTCTGTGCCGATGAATAATTTAGATTTGCCTTGTTTTTCAAGGGCTTCTTCTAAATCGTCAATGAAAATGTGCATCGTTATTTGCATTGATTTTTCGGCAGGTTGAAAGACCATATCTGTTTTAGAAATGTGAAAAGCGTGGTAGCGCCCAGCTCCGCTGGGTGCAGGTTTAGTCAGCACATTTACATTTAGGTTCGCTATACTTGATGCTGTTGATTGATTAGGTAACAACAGTATTAATAATAATGAGTAACGCGCCATGCAGAGTATGGCGATACTTTTGGCGATACTTTTGGCGATACTTTTTTTATTCAGGTGCATATTTTTCAAATTCTGGATTTAGATAACTAAATTCCCAATCACGCCAGTTCTTGATCAAACCAGCTTTGACAGGGTTGTTTAATGTGTATTGTATTTTTTGAATAAACTCTCTTCTGTTTCTTATCAAACGGTCATATGTTTCACGCTGCCAAAACTTTTCACCTTTTGTTCTCTCCAAAAGACGATTCGACTCAATCGCAGTACAGCTTTTTAGGCTCTGTGTTATGCGGAACAAAGGTCTTTGAATTTTGTATAAAACAGCATGAAAATGATTAGACATTATTGTATAGCACACCAATTTGTAGTAATTCTCCCGAAACCCACGTTCAAAAGCCTTGACTAATACCTGTGCAATTGGTTTTTGAGCTAAAAAAAGAGGTCCTGATGTTGGGTTGTCTAATAAGTCATCAAATTTACCAAAGTACAAATCTTTTTCTGCTTTCAATGCTTTTTGGACTTCTAAATCGGATAATTGTGGCTTGTTTTCTCTGATTTCTGCAATTTTAGCGTCTCTTCGTGCCATTAATTCAATAATGACTTTAACCGGTAATGACCCTTCAAGTCTTCCAGTTATGAAAAAAACGCCTTCTTCTGGTTGCCAATGTGGTAAGTTTCGAGTATAGTATTCTTTTTCTTGCATAGTATCGTCCAATTGGTCTTGGCGGGAGGATTTGTATCATAAATCGTCAGTTGTGTTTGACGTTTGATGAGAGATAAAAGTATGCTTTTAAAAGAACGAAATTATGGTGTTTGGTTGAAATTCAAATGATTTTGATGGATAGTTTGGAATATTTTATGTTTTTATGTTTGATATTGAAATGTAATAAAGACGTAGCGCCAAGCTGAGCTTGGCGTTACGTGTGTTAAAGTAAAGTGACCGCAATACCAAACGCCGCGCCACTGATAAATTGCGTCCAAGCTTGTTGCGAAATTTTAAAGACATTAAACGCTAAAAATGAGACCAATAATATGACCGCAACGATGCTCAATTGACCTGCTTCGATACCTATGTTAAATGCAAAAAGGGGAGAAAGGATATCCGTTTCGAAACCCAAAAGTTCTCTAAAATAACCTGAAAAACCTAGACCATGAATCAACCCAAAAATAAGTGCGAATAAATAATTGATATTCAATGATTTAGAAAAAGTAGTTGCCTCTGTATCAGACGTTTTATTTTTCCAAACATTGTACATAGCCGTTGCCATAATGGTTATCGGAATCAACTTTTCGACGATATTATACTGAGGGGTCACGATGTGCAAGGCGGCGAGAGCCAAAGTGATGCTGTGACCGATTGTAAAAGCCGTGACCAAAACGGCAACTTTGCGCCATTCGGAAAGCCGATAAATGGCGCATAAGGCGATGATAAAAATAATGTGGTCATAGCCTTGTGGGTCGGTGATGTGGTCGAGCCCAAGAGTGAAGTATGTAGAGAATTGCGATTGCATATATTTATTTTGGGAACAAAATTACGATACGAAATGATGAATATTGAATGATGAGTGCTGAATTTTTAAATTATTGATTAACAATGGTTTATGAAACGTCATTTTTTAAAAAAGTGTATTCTAATGGTCATAACTCACGACTCGACTGATTTTCCAAACGCCGTCTTTTTTCTGCCAAATCATTAAGAATTTGAATGTGCCACAATCATTTTTACCATTTTCCCAATGACAAAATGTGTGTTTGCCGATATGTATTGCGCCATAATATTTAATCGGATGCACTTCAAGACTGCCTTCGACGAGGTCTCTCCGAATGGGTGTGTTTAAGTTTTTAAACCGTTCAAACATTGACTGAAAATTACTTATAACTGTTTTATAAGACAATAAACCGCCATTGTCTTGAAACCATTCGAGGTCTTCTGTGAACAAGGTTTTCATTGTTTCTATATCTTGTGTATTAAAGGCATTAAATAAAATACTGTCTAAATGTACTATTTCTTTATACAATTCTTGATGTTCTAAAGAATTATTCTTGTTTTGTGCAACTATATTATTATTGATGTTTAATAAACATAAAAAGAGTATTGTGTTAATAGAAAATAATTTATTTGACATAATATTTAATTGTTTTAATTTTTATTGAAGATAATTTAATGAACATTTTAAAAAAAAAATACTGCGGGATAGCAAAATGACCCCTCAGTATTTAAACCAAATTAGTATAAAAAATGCTTGAATTTGAGTCAGTCATTGAATAGTTTACCGACAAAGAAGATATAAAAAGTGCAGATTAATAATTCGCCTAAAACAACTGCCGTAATAAATTTAAAAAAATTCATTTTAACCGATCCTGCTGCATAACAAACAATATCTGTTGGCATTGCAGGGAAAAACGACCATAAGAATATCGCAAAAACCCCAATCGGTTTGTTCAATGTATGTTTTATTTTGTGAACTGGATATACTTTTTCTATTCTATCGCCTAAATTGAGATAGTCTGAAAAGTAATAAATCATTGTGGAAGAGATACTTATACTAAACAGGGATATAAACAACGCTAATAATGGTTGTTCAGGTAAAATAATAGCTCCTGCAAGTACAAAAGGTGTACTAGGTATCAAAGTGAAACCACGAAGAACCGATACAATAAAATAAACAATTAAAATTTGAGAATTAAATTTTTGTAAAAAAAATGTAATTTCATCAGCTGTAAATTTTTCAGGATGAATAAAATAATAACTCAAACAAAAAACGATTAACCCTAACCATAGAAGGAGGATTGATTTTTTTAAAAAGCTATTTTTAGTGTCCATAATTGTCAAATCTAAATGAATCATTGAGTAAGAATAATCTATACGTTGAAATTTTAGAAATGTATAAAAAAAGTATAAAAAATGTAAGGTTTTATTACTTAAAAATTTGGACAAAATGAATAGCTATAAATTCATTTTCATAAGGTATTGATTTTCAGGTTAATAACTTGCGTCAAGGTATTAGCTTGACGCAAGTTGATTCCCTTAACTATTTTTCTGAATCCTGTTTTGCTCATCTTCTGCACCACCACTGCGGCGACGTGCTTGTTGCACTTTTTGATTCCCAAAACGATAACTCGCTGTAAAACGCACTTGGCGGCTGTCGCCCCAACCTTTAACTTTCAAATCGAGATTATCATATTTCAACTGTCCGGAAAAGCGTTGTGTCCAAAAAATATCTTGTGCATTCAATCTTAAAGACAAGCGTTTGTTCATCAATTGCTTGGAAATACCCAAATTCATTGCCCATAACGCATTGCCGACGAACAAACCTTGTGTCGCTTTCGACATATAAAATCCACTTACTTCTGCTGACCAATCTTTTGGTAAAGTGATACGATTTTGCAAATTCAGGTTCAAAACAGGGATTTTTAAGTCCAAATAATCGCCTAAATAGTTGCCTTCGTAGCGATTTACAAAAAAGTTGACATTCGTAGAAAGCATCCATTTCTTTGTAACAGGTACAGGCACATTCAGTGAAACACCGTAATTTGTCATGGTTGCGATGTTCTCATTTGTCACAAATGACTGTTTTGTTGCGTCATTTTGTTTCAAAACAAAGGTAATTGCATCGTTTGTTTTGCTGTAATTGACACCCACAGACATCGAACCCATGAAAGTATAATTCACATCAAAATTGTTAGAATACTGAGGGGTCAAATTCGGGTTGCCTTCCTCGTAAATGTATTTATCCAAAAAATGACGGAACGGGTTTAAGTCTTGATAATTCGGGCGGTCAATGCGGCGGCTGTATGATACGCGAACAGCATGTTTATCCTTTTTGCCCCACTTTTTCATCACAAAAGCCGTTGGAAATAAATCGGTATAATGGCGTTTAAAAGTGGTATCTGTCGTGACTTGATAGCCTTTAATATTGGTGTTTTCAGCGCGCAAACCGACTTGATAGCTGATGCCTCCTTTCAATTCTTGCGACAAAATACCATAAGCGGCATTGATGTTTTCGTTGTACATGAATTCATTTGTGATGTTCATATCCAAAACTCGTCTGCCGTTGATAGTATTATAAAACTCAATATCATTATCGCTTTTGACATAACTGGTCTTGCCGCCCAACTCCAATTTAGCAGTTTTACTGAGGGGGTGCGTGTAATCAAATTTCATGGATTTTATATCAAATTTGCTGGCTGTAATGTTCTCTTGAAGCACATTTGATTCACCAAGACTCAAAATAGTCATGTCTTGACTTTGCCCGTTTTGGAATGAATAGTAGTCTGCATCGAAAGTAATTTCCTTGCCCAGCGAGTCAAAAACGTGCTTAACATTGAAATTTCCTGAAAACTCATTCCAGTTTTCATTGGGTACTGTCAATGTCAAATTTTGCGTTTCGAGTTTGCCTTCGGAAGAATAAATTTTTGTCAAATTGTTGTTATCTATGCCGTCAGCAGTCGTATTTCGTTTACCAAAACTACCTGTTGCCAACACACCAATCGTTGTTTTTTCTGACACATTATAGTCAACACCTGTTCGCCACGAATTAGAAATAAAGGGATTGTATTGACGTGCAACTGAAACAAATGAGTCCGTTAATGCACCTTTTCCGTTATTGGCATGGAACAAACGGGTGATATTGTTTTCGTTAAAATTTTTACGATTGCTGTAATTGTAATTGCCAAACAAATTCCACTTGCCATAGCGGTAGTTCAAATTGAGGCTGTTTGATAATTTATAATAAACACCTTGACCATAACTTGACGTAAATTGACCATTTAAACCGTATAATTGGTTCTTTTTCATCACAATATTGATGATGCCTGCATTGCCTTCTGCGTCGTATTTGGCAGACGGATTGGTGATGATTTCAATTTTTTGAATTAAATTGGCATTTTGATTTTTCAACAAATTCGCTAACTGTTCTTGCGACAACTGCGAAGGTTTGCCGTCAATCATCACCCGCACGTTGTCTTTGCCACGCAAAGTGATTTTTCCTTCGTTGTCAACGATAACGCCAGGGGCTTTTTCCAAAACTTCCATAGCCGTTGAGCCTGCGGCAATGCTGCTGTTTTCGACGTTCACGACCGTTTTATCTATTTGATGTTCGATAAAAGGTTTTTGAGCGGTTATCGTCACAGCACCAAGCGTTTTTACATCTTCGGTCAATTTTAAATCATTGACAGTCAAAGAATTATCTGAAATACTGAGGGGGGGACTTGTCGTTTTTTTCAAGCCGACTTGTTGCGCTGCGACGAAATATTGACTGTTTTTTAAAGAGACAAATTCGTAACTACCAGTGGCATCGGTGATTTCACCCTTGACGAGCGACGAGTCTTTGGTGTTGTGCAAAGTAACTGTGACGAATTCCATCGCTTTACCGTCGGCAGCGACAACGCGACCGTTGATTTTTCCTGTTTGTGCAAAGTTTAATGTGGCAAAAGAGAGGGTAATAAAAAGTGCAAATAGCTTTTTCATGACAAAAGTTTGTAGTACGGAAATTTATTTCCGTCTGTTAAAGAAATAGATTTTTTCAACGGCTTTTTTTGTCATTCTGAACGTAGTGAAAGAATCTGAATATTATTTTATACAGATTCTTTCACTGCGTTCAGAATGACAAAAAATTAAACAATCGGGTGATTTAACAGACGGAAATAAATTTCCGTACTACAAACTTTTGTCATGAAAAAGCTATTTG
>JANLQI010000469.1:0-6852 GCA_031367705.1 Saprospiraceae bacterium
TGTCAAACAGCATTGTCGTAATTCCTTACAAAAAAGCATTTTATCTCATAACCACAATCTTTTGGGCAATGGGCAATTTGTCTTTGACAGTAAAAACAAGATTATATAAGCCCGAAGGTAAATCTGATACATTTATACTGAGGGGGGTGATAGAGAAATCTAATTTTGTATGAAAAACCATTCGCCCGACTAAATCAAAGATTTGAACATCGGCTTGAGTTTCATTAGGGA
The DNA here is from genome assembly GCA_031367705.1 of Saprospiraceae bacterium. GTDB lineage: Bacteria > Bacteroidota > Bacteroidia > Chitinophagales > Saprospiraceae > JAAFJT01. The sequence goes on from JANLQI010000469.1 coordinate 232, forward strand.
CAGCTTCGTAGGTTATAAAAAGTTGACCCGATGTGGGGTTTGGATAGACAAACAAATTTATAGTTTTATTCAAATCTTTTGAGCAAGAAACGTCTGAATCAAGTAAGCCTTTTCTGTATGTTTCAATCGTCGTTAACATCCGTTCCATTTGTCCTTCCGTAAACATCAACATACAAGGGTCATCTACATAATCCATAAAATTCATAAATAGGCTCGATAGTCCACAAGAGTATTGCGGATAAGTGGGGCAGCCAAAATACGCGGATAACTGAGGGGGGGTATCGGCAACGTCGTCATCGGTTTCACAAAGTGTATCGTTCACTTTGCCCCAAGTGTGATACAAGCCCAAGTAATGCCCGACTTCATGCACTGCAACCCTGCCAAGACCGAATTTTGAGGTTGTATTTTTACCAAAATAACGGGGATGAACGACGACACCGCTTTTGTAAGTCGGTACAGCATTTGGATAACTGCCCATGCCTGTAATATATTCGCCTGTATTGGCAACCCAAATATTGAGATATTTATCAGGATTCCAAGCGGTGCTGCCGCCTAAATGTGTATCGAAAAGACTATCCTTTAAACCTATAGTTTTAATGTTTGTTTTTATTCTGACAATACCATTTGTACTATTTCCATTTGTATCTTTATTTGTTAAACAAAAACGAATACCTGATTTAGGTGTTAATCCTTTAAACTCAATAGGTACTTTATTTATATCAAAATTGTGTGCATTAAAATCTCTATTTAAAGCATCTATTTGAGAAAAAACAGTTTCATCATTTATATTTTCATCTAAAGAATGTTTAACAATATGAACAACAACAGGAATAATGATAGGTGTTTTGCGTAAAAGAATATCTTTTTGTTGTGTATTTAACTTTCTTTTTAGTAATTCATCAAATTGTTTAACATTGTTTAAAGTTAAACTATCTAATTGTCTTAATTCATTAAAACTACAATGTGGATTTATATTATTTTGACCAATGAGTATTAAATAAGCGTGAATGAATAAGAATATTAAAGATTGTTTTTTCATGAAATAAAAACATTAAAGCATAATTGTAAAATCACCAGAAACGAGGACATTTTTCATTTTCCCATCTTGTTCATATTCGTATTCTAAATACCAAACATAGACATCAGGCGGTAGTTGTTTGCCATTGATTTGTCCATCCCAACGAATATCATTTGTGTCAATGGCTGAAAAAATACGACTGCCCCAACGATTGAATATCTGGAATCGTTTGACTTTATAAGGGAAATCACAACCGAAAAATACTTGCAGTTCATCATTTACGCCATCATTGTTTGGTGAAAAAGCATTGGGTACAAAGACATTGCAGCCACATTTTTTGAATGTTATATCCACATCATCGTTGTAAGTGCCACACCGATTTGTGACCGTGACAGCATAATTGTTTGTTTTATTAATGGTAATAATCGAATCAAGCGCACCCGTTGACCACGCATATTGACCGGGCACAGCCGTTGCAGACAGTTGTATTTTTTTGCCTTCACACAGCGTTGTGTCCCCCCTCAGTATTGGAACAAAATTATTGGCATCTGGCGGCACAACGACCACAACGGTATCTGTCAAAACACAACCGTCAACGGTTACTTCAACTGAATAAGTACCTGATTTTGAAATACTTATGATGGAATCGGTTGAGCCTGTATTCCATTTGTATGTGCCGTTTAGAAAAGCAGCGTTGTATTTTTGTGTTTCACCTGCACAGACGAGTATGGTGCTGTCGGGGAGGGGATTGAATTCGAGGACGGAGACATCGTCTATGTAATGATAGGCTTTTTTATTACTTCGGAGGGGGTCTTCTAATTCTATCAACGTCTCGGCATCAGACCTAAAATTGCCAATTGTAGCGTATCGTTCACCACCTCTTGCTTTGTAACAACCGCTTATAGCTGTCCAACCAACGGTATCTTTAATTAATCTGCCTTTAGGGTTATCTATACTTGGTGTGGTAATTATGGTTGATTCTGTACTTACAATAGTATCTGTAAATAAAAGACCTATACCATCAGAATAAGTAGCACGATAGCCTAATAGATGAGAGTTGACACTTGGTGATACATAAAACCGCACAAAATAATATGTATTCTTAGTTAATGGTTTTAATAAAGGCGTTTCAAGATGCTCTCTTCCTAAGTGTTCGAAGAAGGAAATTATACCGGCATATCCATTGCCATTAAATGGCTCTTGGTATGAATAAAAATTATTAAAAGGAACGCCATACTGTGCCATATTTGAACATCTATTATAGATATCGGGTGTACTTACACCATTGCTATGGGTTGGAGAAAACCATGGTGGCACTAACTTTTCTATAGTATATGCATTATTTAATCTTAAAAATTCGATATAATTACAAGTTGTAATTGAATCAAAACCTGCATTAGGGATTAAGTTTTGAGCGTTAATACCGATTGATAACCCCAATATTAAAATCAATAGCGATAAGAAGCATTTCATAATTCTAAATAGGTGTACCACACAAAATTGTATGGTACACCTTGTTTTATATTAGTGAAAAAATAAGGTTTGTTTCGTTTATCAACGACTGACCATTAACTTTTTGGTGAATAGCTTGTGGTCATCCCGTAAGACGCTGACAAAGTAAACGCCTGTGGTTAAATCACTGACATCAAATTCATTGTTCTGTATCGTTTTGAAATTCTTGACAAGCCTGCCTGTCAAATCGGGAATGATTAGTTTATCTTTGATGAATAGATTGCGGATTGTTAACATAATGTCTGGTTTTAGCGGAATGAAAAGATTGTTTTGAGTTCTAAAAATGTAATTGGTACAAATGTATATTGTGTGTTTCAATATGCAGAATAAATAATGTTAAATTTTTCTAATTTTACGTTTTCAATAACTGTAGTTGAATTCATCATTTATCAAATCAAACCATATTCATGAAATACTTTTATGCTCTCGTAACAACAGTTTTATTATATGTTTCAGCTATGCCCGTGCAAGCTCAAAACACGATTCATCTAAACGCCCGAACAGTTGAAACAACCACCGATTTTGACGCTCAAAAAACCGCATCGCCAACCGATGCCGAGGTTTTCAACAACCATTTTTATCGCCTCGTTCAGTTTCAAACCTTACCAATGCCTGATGACAAGGTAGAAATGAAGCAAAAAGGTATGGGGTTTATGGATTATATCCCGAGCAACGCCTTTGTTATGTCCTTTCAGAAGGGTTTTGACTTTACTTTTTTATCAAAATACAAGGTCAAAACGGTGATGATACTGAGGGGGTCTGACAAAATGAGTAACGGCTTGCGCGAAGGCAATTTCCCCGATTTTGCACAAAAGACGTTTGGAAAATACGATCTCATCGTTCAACCTTATGCCAATGTGACGCTTGAGCAAGCGGCTATTGACCTTCAAAAACGAGGTTTTGAAACCATTGGTTTGCCCAATGATTTTTTTCAAACAATCACTATTAGGGTAAAAAAAGCAGATATTGAACGCGTTGCTGCCTTGCCATACGTCCGTTTTATAGATTTCATAGATGGCGAACCGCAACGGGAGGATGAAAAAAGCCACCAATTGCACCGTGGCAATACCCTCAATACAGATGGCAAAACGGGCTTGAAATACGACGGTGCGGGCTTCGGTCTGTCTTATGCCGACGATGGTCCCATAGGCCCACACATTGATTTTCAAGGGCGTTTGATTCAAGTGCAAAGTACGAGTTCGAGTGGCGACACTGACCATGCCGATGCCACAGCAGGTGCAGGTGCGGCGGCGGGCAATCTCGACCCCGCCTTGAAAAGTGGGGCTTCGGGCGCAACAGTTGTGTCTTATTATATTTCAGGTTATCCACAAATTCAAAATGCCATAACGAATCAGACAACCTATAAATCCTATGTAACTTCAACAAGTTATGGTCAAGGAACACCGGGGGAGTCAGGGTGTAATGTCTATAATTCGTTTGCGAACACCATTGACGCACAAGTTTATGCCAATCCGAAGCTGTTTCATGTGTTTTCGGCGGGAAATAGTGGTGGCGGTACGTGCATCGGAGTTACAAACTACGGGAGCATCACAGGTGGCTATAAATTAGGTAAAAACGTTATCACTGTGGGCAATGTGGACGTTAATGACCGTCTCGCAAGTTCAAGCAGCCGTGGACCGAGTGTGGATGGACGCATCAAACCCGATGTGTGTGCCATTGGTACAAGCGTTTACACAACACTACCCAACAATAAAACGACCTCGATAAGCGGAACAAGTTTTTCTTGCCCTGCAACTGCTGCCGTTGCGACGCAATTGTATCACGCTTACAGTGACTTAAATGCGGGTCAAATACCAGAAATGGCACTCATAAAAGCGGCTATGATGAATACGGCGGACGATTTGGGCAACCCAGGCCCCGACTTCTTTTTCGGTTGGGGGCGGCTCAATGCGTGGCGTGCTTATTTGACATTGAAAAATAAAAATTTTATAAAATCCAGTGTTTCAAGGATTGACTCTATCAAAACAATACCCCTCAGTATTCCCGCAGGTGTCAAACAAGTAAAAGTGATGCTGTATTGGACGGACCCTGCAGGTGCGCCCAATACCTCAAAAGCCTTGGTCAATGACTTGGATTTAACGATTAAAAATACGGAAACAGGTCAAATATTCTTGCCGTGGGTACTCAATACTTCGTTAAATGTGGACAGTATGCGTCAAAATGCGACCCGTGGCAACGACCGTGTGAACAATGTCGAACAAGTGATTATTGACGCAGCATCCTTACCCGCTTTGGGAACAACATCGCTTGAATTGAGCATCAAAGCGTTCAGTTTACCAACTGATAATCAGTCCTTTTACTTGGTTTATGAGTTCAATAAACAAGAAGTGACCGTCACTTACCCGAATGGTGGGGAATCCATTGCCGCCAATGCGACAGAAAATATCCGTTGGGAAGCCCACGGTACTGAGGGGTACTTCGGTGTTGATTTTTCAAACGATGGCGGTATCACTTGGCGACCTATTGCTGCCACAGTGCCAGGTGATTTGCGTGCTTTGCGTTGGACTGCACCTGATGAAGCCACAGGCAAAGCGTGTGTGCGGGTGCGTCAGATTTTGGACAATACTATTGTCAGCGATGTGAGTGATGACTTGTTTACGGTGTCTCGATTGACAACAAATTTAGCTGTTAAATATATTTGTAACGATTCTACTTACTTAGGTTTTGACACTGTTCCTGGGGCAAAAGCTTATCAAATCTGTCGTTTGGGTGCAAAATATATGGATTCAATCAAGACAACGAGCGTCAACTTTGTCTCTGTGCCTATCAATTGGAATGATTCCGCTTGGTTCAGTGTCCGTCCTGTCATGAAAGATGGCGGCTTAGGACGGCGCGTCAATGCGATACCAAAGCCACGTTATTTGACGGCATGCCCAGGTATAAAAGATTTGCAAGCCTTGCGCATGGGTCAAAGTATCGCTGGCACTATTTACGCTTGCCGAGATGGATTGGATAGGCCCCTCAGTATTTGGGTCAAAAACTTTAGTGTTTCGGACATTGATTCCTTCCGTCTGGGTTATCAAGTGGGGACAAATACGGCTATACAATCTGTTGTTCGACAAAAAATAAAAACGAATGACTCCTTATTATATGTACTGCCGCAAAAAGTGACTTTTCCTTCGGTTGGCACTTTCAAATTTAAAGTATGGACAAAATTAGACGGTGATACCAATGCTACGAATGACACATTAAGCACCGACGTTTTTGTACGTGACCGTTTCCGCGCACCCCTTGCAGAGACTTTTGACAATAAACCTTTTCCACCTGATGGTTTGCAAGTTGCTTCTTCATTGGGGCCAACGACTTGGGCAAAAGCTACGAATATCTTAGGTAGTGATGGCTCACAGACAACTACAGCCATTTTTGACGGGCAACTCTACCCCACTCGTGGCGTTAGAGACACATTATTAACGTGGTTGTGCGATTTGACGGGTGTGCGCAGCCCGCAGTTGAGTTTTGATGTGTCGTTTCAGTTATTATCGGTTTTTCGTTCGCCGAGTTTAGCGGTTGTTGTGTCAACAGATTGTGGACGAACGTTTAATCCGACCAACTACTTGAAAGTCCGTTTTGACCTCGCCAACAGTACAACTTATGGGCAATTGTGGCAACCAACCCGAACCAGTCATTGGCGGCGCGACACAGTTAGTTTGGCAGCTTATAAAGACAGCGTCGTAATGTTAGGCTTGGTCTTTTATCCTGAAAATGACAATCGTTTATATATTGACAATATCAATATTGAGAATGGTATAACGACGGCATTAGAAGATACCCCCCTCAGTATTCCGATGCTTACAGCCTTTCCAAACCCTTCCCAAGACGGTCTTTTCACCTTAGCATTGAAAAATTTTGATGCTCAATCATTGACTATCAAGATATTTGATACGGCAGGTAAACAACTTTTGTCAAAACAAATAGGGCAAGTTACAGGCGATTGGCAAGAGTCTTTGAATTTACACAATCAGCCGTCAGGTATGTATTTGATGCAAGTCCAAACGGAAAAGAAGATGTATCAATTGAAATTGACTAAAATGTAAAAGGCAAAGGGCAAAGGGCAAAGGGCAAAGGGCAAA
>JANLQI010000516.1:0-2438 GCA_031367705.1 Saprospiraceae bacterium
CGTTCTGTTTGATGCCGAAGACTATGGTCAAGCGGACAAAGAAGACAAAGAAGGTACGTGGTGTCTGGGTTCACAACATTGGGCAAAAAACTTACACGTTGCGGGCTACACTGCCAAATATGGCATCAACCTCGACATGGCCGGTGCAAAAAATGCTCGATTTACAAAAGAGGCTTTTTCAATGAAATTTGCTTCGCAAACCGTTGAAAAGGTGTGGCGTGTGGGTCGTTTCTTAGGTTACACACAACTTTTTGTTGATGAACCTTCTCGTGGACCGATGTTGGACGACCACTATTTTGTGAATACATTGGCTAAAATTCCGACAATTGACATCATCAATCACCCAACAGATAGCTATTTTGGAAAATATTGGCATACACATAATGACAATATGAGTGTCATAGACAAAGAGACTTTACGCGGCACGGGTCAGACAATATTAAGTGTTTTACATTATGAAAATGTGGGAGCGTTTGCTAATTAGTCAAATGGATTGAAAGAATGTCTCGACGAAGAAAAGTCAAATTTCTGTAATAAAATAGAACGCATAAAACACATTTCATACTGTTATCGTTCTACATTTATTTAGAAGCAATAAAAAAAACGAAATGCTATTTTTTCAAAAAAAACAGCATTAAATGAACTTAAATCGACATTAAAGCGTTTTAATATTATTGTACGGTAAAACAAAACAGGCAAAACGTTGTCACAATTCAAAGATTAGTTAATGAGGTGTTAATAGCCTTGATTTTTAAAATACTTTTAGTGAAACTTGCGTCTAATAAAGTGAAATTCAATTTTCACAATTAAAAATAAAAGTCTAATATTCGACTATAAGAATTTATGTTCATGGGATTATAAGTTTGTTGTTGGGGCTGTCCTGATTGAATTCAGGACGGCTTTTTTTGAAAAAAAATCTTTCAAATTCTAATACAACATTAATGAATTCCAAACGATATGTTAAACCGTCCTGTAAGAGGTGCAAGTGTGAATCGAAAAACGTTCTTTTGTAACATCAATCGAGCATTCACAAAGACGAAGAATTAGAAAATACAGGATAAGATTCCCTGGTTTTAGTTGGTTTTGTTTGTAATAGTTTGGGGAGGGCAGTTATCAAAACTTGCCCTCTTTTTTTATGCCCCACCAAAAGGATTTCGCTCTCTTGCCTATTTTGTCATAAAATACCACTTTCGTTTTTTAACTTTGCGGCTATAAAACCCTTTTATACTGAGGAGTAGCAACAGGATACATCTTTTACAGAATATCCTCTTTTCTAAATGGATATTTGAAAAATCAAACATTAAAAAAGCAATGACTAAACTTCATGCAGCCATTACAGGTGTCAACGGATACGTTCCAGACTACATATTGACCAACGCCGAACTTGAAAAATTGGTAGAGACGACTGACGAATGGATTACAAGTAGAACAGGTATTAAAGAACGCCATATTCTCAAAACGCCAGGTTGGGCAACTTCCGATATGGCTGCAGAAGCGGTTAAAGGGCTTTTAGCTAAAACCGATACCAAACCCGAAGAAGTCGAACTCCTTATATGTGCAACGGTTACGCCAGACATGCACTTTCCTGATACCGCTAATACGATTTGCGATAAAGTAGGCATCAAAAACGCATGGGCTTATGACATAAACGCCGCTTGTTCAGGCTTTTTATACGCCTTGATGACGGCTTCAAAGTTCATCGAAACAGGTATGCACAAAAAAGTGATTGTTGTCGGTGCAGACATGATGTCAAGTATTGTGGACTATACCGACCGTACAACGTGTATTATTTTTGGCGATGGCGCAGGTGCTGTCATGCTCGAACCGACGAAAGATGGTTTAGGTGTTATTGATGGTGTCCTTAAAGGTGATGGTGCAGGACGTGCTTTCCTCCACATGAAAGCAGGTGGTTCATCGCTCCCCGCTTCGCATGAAACGGTTGATAAACGTCACCATTTTGCGTATCAAGAAGGTCAACCTGTCTTCAAAGCAGCCGTAAAAGGTATGTCAGGTACGATGAAGGAAGTGATGGCACGCAATAATATGACGATTGACGACATTGATTGGGTTGTGCCGCATCAAGCCAATAACGCATCATTCACACCGTTGCAGAATATGCTGGCGCACCTATGGAAAAAGTGATGGTCAATATCCATAAATACGGTAATACCACGGCAGGCACTTTGCCACTTTGCCTTTGGGATTATGAAAATCAACTCAAACGAGGCGATACTTTAATGCTCACTGCCTTCGGAGGTGGTTTCACGTGGGGTTCAATTTTGCTAAAATGGGCTTATGATGGCTTAGAATTTGGCGTATAATTTTTAATGGATAATTTTTAATGGATAATTTTTAATGGATAATGGATAATGGATAGTTGATAATGGATAATGTTTAGAATTATCCATTATCCATTATCCATTATCAACTATCAACTA
>JANLQI010000078.1:0-4590 GCA_031367705.1 Saprospiraceae bacterium
GACGACCCTGTGGCGATGTATTTAGCAGATATCTATAGTGTTATCGCAAATATGGCGGGTATTCCAGCTATTGCTTTGGGTAAGCATAAGTTTCAGTTGATGGCGGCGAAGGGGGAAGATGGGCGGTTGTTGGCGTTTGCACATCGGTTTTGATTATAAACAAATTATAAAGTAATGATAATCAATTGTATATAATCATGAAAGTTCGACATGCTCTTTTGTTGGCGGTTCTATTTTTTTCATCTTGTGTTGGTTATCATTATACACAAGAAGGTGGAATCAGAGTTAACAATCCTAAAGTTTTCAAATATAATAAGAAGAAATTTACTTCACTTGATAAATCATTAATAGATACTAATGCCATTTATTTAATTGATTCTTCTTTTAACAAATGGAGAATACCTCAATGGGAACAAAGAAGAGATGTATTTATCCGATTTTTTCCAACAGGACAGGTTTTATTCATTACTTGCTCCGATATGCCTAATTTAGATATCATCAACAATAAGAATCTCGGTATTCCAGGATATTTTATTTTGAGAGGAAATAAAATTAAAATAGTCATGTTTGAAGATTTAAATGGAGGTCAAATAGGGAAATTTTATGGTCGAATACAGTCAAATGGCGATTTAATTTTTTATGACCAAAGCCCCGAAACCTATTATAGTTCTTTTTACCTACTTGAAAAAGCAGAAATAAATAATCGAAAATCTCATTGGAAGAAAATCACAGTTGATAAAATAGAGCATTATACACCAAATTGGTAAAAAACGCCTCTTTTGTTTAGAACATTTCATTTTTATCCTTATTTTTGTACTAAACTACATTGATTAAAGATGGATATCGAATTAAAAACTAGCATATCACCACCACTTGGCGGCTCGAATATTGAGCAACTAAAAGGTCGTATCACCGCGATTAGCTTACTTAAAGATAATTGGGATGGTTACGGAACGATTCATCCAAATGCAGAGACTGTTTATCAAGGAAATAGTTTTTTATCAAACTTAAAAGTAGATGCTTTGCTATATTTGAATTTAGAAGATATTTACCCAACTCCTTATGGTACTATTGTTATGGATTTTTATCGAAGTAGCAATCGCTTATCCATCGAAATTGGTGAATCCAAAATTGGCTTTTTTTCAGACTTTGTGAACAATCAATACGTCGAATCGGACGGCGTTAACTATGACAGAACAAAATTACCTAATGAATTACAAAAAGCTATTGAGCTATTTCTACAAACTTAAAAAAGCCCTATTTCGAGACCCTCGTGAGGAAATCTCATTGGTTATTCCATCTTAAGAAGTTTTGTTCGAGTATGTTTTTATTAATTTCCCAATCCAAGCAGGTACTTTGTTTAGTTCCTCAAAAATACTGTTTTTGGTGTCTTTTGCTACAATTTCCAAATTTTTATACTTTTGGCATTCCGATACGAAAGAGAAAAACAATTTTCTAACTACACAAAATGTAAACGGCTATGCAACAATATGCAATCAAAGAACTCCGCCGTTTATTGCTAAACGAAGACGAGTTTGAAATCACCAAAGACTACTTCTTCAACTGGGTAAAAGAGCACGAGAAAACGGCTTTTAACATCCGAATCAAAAACAAAGCGTTGACGAAATTACTCAATGTCGGTCTGTCAGATGCTTTCAAAAAAGAAATTGTCGTCCAAAATTTACAAATGTTTGAAATCAAAAATATAAACCTTATACATGGTATGGGAAGTTTTGCCCGAGGAAATGCCGTTTTTTTCTACTTTTCAGACCTGAATTGGGGAATGACAATAGGTGTAACCCCTGAAATTTGTCAAATATCACGATTTCGGATGACGGGACATGAAAAGTTAGATTTTAGTCCAACAGGGCAGGAAAACTGATAATATTGTTTTGCTTTCGTCACATGGTCAAGACGACTTAGCCAAATTGGTCGAAAAAAACCGATTGCCAAACAATGCGCAAATTGCTGCTTGAAATAAACGTCATTTCCGAAATTTATAAAATTTCGGAAATGTATGTTCTCTCATTTTTGGGGCTTCTCCAATCCTGTATCATGGGTTAAGACCGCTTTACTGCGTCTTAACCACCTTCAAAGGCACACTCCAACGCCCATTCGCTTTAATTTGAATCGAATAAATACCCGCAACTAAATTGTTTTTCACAAAAACACCCCCCTCAGTATTTCCGAGTTTTTGACGATAAACTTCCTTACCTAAAACATCAAAAACGTGTAAAGTTGCTGCTTCATTAACCATATTATCCAAACGATATTGGACATAAAGGGCATCTGTAAAAGGGTTAGGCGAAGCGGCGACATGAAAATCAGTGGTCAATTCTGGTACACTGTTATAGAGTAAGTTGACCAATTCAATATCCCTTTGTGCAACTGCACCTGTGACGAGCGAGACGTTAACAGTTTTAGGAAAATAACCCGTTATGGTATAAGTCACACTGACCGTTCCAGGCGTAACTTGACCTGTTCTATAATTGCCCGCGATGTCTGAAACGGCTTTTTTATCCAAATCCGTTGTATTTATTTTGACAGAAACGCCAGACAAAACTTGCTTTGTAACTGAGTCCCGAACGATGCCTTCGAGGTAAGAAGCCCGTTTATACTGAGGGGTCAAAACGAAAAAGCCATCGCCATTGTCGAGGTTTGTAACGATTAAATTGCCAGAAGGTAGGAACGGATAAACGCCCCAACAGCCGTTGAAACCTGTGCCTATACCTTGGGGATAAGTATCGTAATTACCTACGACAACTAAGTTTTGAGGGCGTGTGATGTCCACGATGTTTACACCGTCTTTGTACCAAGACGTAACAGCATAGTTGCCATTGGGCAAAATATGGGTGTTGTGGACGATTGAACCCGTAGATAGGTTTTGCACTTTATCAAGCAATTTGATGCTCGAAAGGTTAGAAATATCATAAGAAGCTAAGAAAGAACCCGTGTTTTCGTCTGTCGTCAATAAGGTTTTACGATTAGGCGTTAGCCAAACGTTGTGGGTAAAAGCCGTCGGTGTTTGTTGCGAAGCGAATACAACGGGTGCCAATTTGTTCTTAAAATCAATGACATTGAAAGTGCCGTTGTAAACCATTCCTGCAAAAAGCGTATCGTTGTCCACATAACCATCGTGGATGTAATTGGCGCGGTAGTTTGTTTTAATATTGAAACGCCCTGCGTACTTCGGACGGTAAGCATCGGGTTTTAAATCCAAAACCAATGCACCGCCATTGGACACCGATGAATTGCCTCCAAAGAGATAAACAAAGCCTTTTGTGGTATCAATGTGGAGGGCATGAAAAGCTGCCATTTTGCCAATAATGGTCGTATCTATTTTGTTTAGAGCGGTATCTCCTACATAATTATAGGCTTTGTAAGCCGTCACATTGGTATCGGGTAAGCCCGACAAATCAATGATTTGAAGTCCACCACCGCCTTCTGTTGTGACATAAGCGATGTTTTTATAGGTTTTAATTTCTTTCCAAAGATTGTCAATGCCGGGTATTTGTACAATCTGTTTTGGTGAATCTGGATTGGTTACGTCCATGATAATCATTCCTTTTGAGCCACCTATAAAGGCATATTCACGCCCATTTGTGGCATAACCACAAATATTTGCCAGAGTTTGTCCCGGATTAAGGACGTGAGCGCGCTGTGTGATGTTGATATTTTGAGCAAAAGCCCCCTCAGTAAAAAGGAAGGAAAGGAGTAAGAAAACAATCGTTTTTGTCATGCTTTTAATCTGATATTTGTGAAATATAGGAATGGAAATTGGTGCAAAAAAGTTGCAAATGTATCATTCTTTTTAAAAATGAGTATGAAACAAAAATAGTACCCCCCTCAGTATAAGCGGTCAAAAATGGAAATTTGCACACTTTGCCCTTAAAAACGTATTCTTTATCTATCTTTGTCTTTCTTTTTTAAGTTTAAGGTTAGACATAGCGTCAAATTACCGTCAATTAAATTCTCAAAACTCTTATTTTTATATAATTAGACATGGAAAAACTCAAAATAGGTATCACCATAGGCGATTTAAATGGTGTCGGATTGGAAGTGATTTTAAAAACAGTGGCTGACGAGCGCATATTAAACCTCTGTACACCCGTCATTTTTGGCTCATCTAAGGTCGTTTCGTATCATAAAAACATCGTACAAGTTGAATTTCCTTTTGCCAATATTCGGGAAGCCGCAGAAGCGGAAGACGGCAAAGTCAATGTCGTCAATTGTTGGAACGAAAACGTCAATATTACGCTCGGTAGAATTGGCGAAGCGGGCGGCAAATATGCCATGCGCGCCCTCGAAGTAGCGACTCAAGCCTTGAAAATGGGTGAAATTGATGCCCTCGTGACAGCACCCATCAACAAAAAAGCCATGCAAATGGCTGATTTTCCACACGCTGGACACACTGAATATATTACAGAGCAATTGGGTGCAACAGAGAGCGTGATGTTGATGTTGAATGACGATTTCCGCGTTGGTTTAGTGACCAATCACCTACCCCTCAGTAAAGTTGCCGAAAATGTCACGCGCGAACGCATTTTGAAAAAATTAATGATTTTAGACGAAACATTGCGGATAGACTTC